>JAYTAK010001408.1:0-5425 GCA_043737515.1 Candidatus Kuenenia sp.
TTCGGTGTCGCAGTGAGGCCAACCTGGGTGGCCGATGAAAAGTAGTCCAGGATTTTCCGCCATGCGGCATCGTCGGCAGCGCTTCCGCGGTGACACTCGTCGATGACGATCAGGTCGAAAAAGTCAGGGGAGAACTGCTTGTAGATGTTCTGCTCTTCCTCAGTGCCGGTGACTGCCTGGTACAGGCAGAGATAAATCTCAAACGCTTTGTCGACCGTGCGGTTAGTGATTTTCGTCATCGCCTGACCGAATGGTTTGAAGTCGTTGGTCTTGGTCTGGTCGGCCAGAATGTTGCGATCGACAAGAAAGAGGATTCGTTTCTTGACCCTGGACTTCCACAGCCGCCAGATGATTTGAAAAGCCGTGTAGGTCTTGCCGGTGCCGGTGGCCATCACCAGCAGGATACGGTTTTCGCCGCGGGCGATGGCGTCCACCGTGCGGTTGATGGCGATCCGCTGGTAGTAACGAGGCGTTTTTTGTGAGCCGTCGTCGTAATAGTCCTGCGCGGAGACAACTTCCTGATCGGGTGTGTAGCCTTTCGCGAGCCTGTAGCGTGACCAGAGTTCCTGCGGCGTTGGGAACTGGTCGAGCGCGATTTCGCGGGTGACGGTGCCGCTGGTCACGGTGCGATCATGTTCCAGAAAAGCGTCGCCATTGGAGCTGTAGGCGAAAGGGACATCAAGAATTTCCGCGTATTCGAGGGCCTGTTGCATGCCATCGCCAACGGAGTGGTTGTTGTCTTTGGCTTCCAGGACTGCCAGGGGAAGATTCGGTTTGTAGGAAAGGATGTAGTCAGCTTTCTTCGCTTCACCGCGGGTGACGGTCTTGCCGCGAACGATGACTCGGCCTTTGGTGAAGTAGAATTCCTCCCGGATCTGGGTCATCACGTTCCATTTGTCGCCGTTCGGGCCGACAAGCGCTGGCGTAATGTACTTGGTGCGGATGTCCGTTTCTGTGAGTTGCTTTTTGTTCATGTTGCGTGAGCCAGAACGAAAGGTGGGGGGCGGTTGTCGTCTTTTGGTATTTGCGTGGACGCGATGGGGGCAAAAGTTAATCAAACGATCTGAAGCTTCTCAGTGCAGACTATCTCCCCCAGATGGCTCCGGAGGCGAAGATTGTAGCCCAGCCGTGGCCAGATGCTACGCAACGACAAGCAAGGACACGAAATGGCTGCGAACACATCAGGCTCAACGAAGACTCGCCTTTTCTCCTCAAATACCGTAAACAAATCTCACCTGATCAATTTCCCTACGCAACCCCAGGTTTGCTGCTGCCGACTTGTGAACTGTCGTTGCGATTCGCTGACTCGACCGGACGATTGACAAGAATGCCGTGTTGGAAAGTCATAGCGGCGACAAGGCGCCGCACTCCAAATGACGGTCACTTGTTTCAGGGTTACCGTCCGCCGCTGGGGCAGTACTGCTGGACCCATGAGAAAATCTCATTGTGCCAGTAGCGGCTGTTGGCGGCCTTGTTCACCCAGTGGCCTTCATCCGGGAAGTTGATGAACTTACTCGGCACTCCCTGACGCTGCAACGCCGTGAAGAGTTGCTGACCTTCACTGACGGGGACGCGAAAGTCTAGATCGTTGTGAATGATGAGCATCGGAGTCTTAAAGTGCGCGGCGTATTTGTGCGGTGAATGCTTTTCGTAAGATTCGCGATTCTCGCCCCACGGTGGGCCACCATGTTCGTATTCGTCGAACCAGAGTTCTTCTGTCGTCAAATACATGCTGTCGAAGTTGTAAACGCCGCAGTGAGTCACGAGCGTTTTGAACTTCGTCGTGTTCCCCTGGAACCAATTCATCATATAACCGCCGAACGAAGCTCCGGCAGAGAACATGCGGTTGGCATCGATATAGCCCTGTTGTTCCATGAAGGCCAGCCCGGCCAGCAAATCGATGTAGCATCTCCCGCCCCAGTCGCCACTAATCTGGTCGGTGTATTTCTGGCCAAAGCCCGTGCTTCCGCGAGGATTGGGCATCGCCACGACATAACCCTGCGCGGCCCAGACTTCGGGGTTCCAGCGATAGCTCCAGTTGTCGGCCCATGCTCCCTGAGGCCCTCCATGCACCAGAAACGCGAGCGGCCATTTCTTCGATTTGTCAAAGCCCGGCGGCAGGAGAATCCACATCTGCATCGGATCGCCATCCGCTCCGACAACGGTGACGCTTTCAGGCTGCGGCAGATCCAGTTCAGCCAGCAATTCGTCGTTTGCGTGCGACAGGTTGTCGCCGGGAGCTTTGGATCGCAGAAACGAATCTTCCATTCGAACCCGGAAAATATCGGCAGGGTGAGTCAATCGCGTGTTGGTGCAGATGAGTGTTTTGCCGTCCGCAGAGATACTCAAAGCCGCCGATGTGCCCACTGATTGACCGCGTTCGACGATGTTCGGCGTCTTCAGTGACAATCCGAATAACGCCTTGCCGCCGTTTGATTCGGCCAATGTGATTATTTGATCATTACCACGCCACACGATTTCATCGAATGACAAATCGACTTCAGCCGTCATGGATTTCGGGTTGCTGATCAGGCCGCCGTCGGCGTTGGATTCGGCAATCATGATCTCCCACTTGTCGGCTTCGTAGCCCGCCTTCCGCTGAGCCCGCCAGGCCAGTTTGGTTCCATCGGGGGAGAATACAGGATGTCCGTCGGCTGCAGGATTGTTGTCCGTGAGCGTCTGCCATTCCGTCGTGCCGCCGCTGACGGGAACACGGCAAAGATCGTAGTTCGTGCTCCACGATTCATCGATGGCGGGGACCGCATTGAAGATCAGATGAGTGCTGTCCGGACTGAAACAAAAATCCTGTGGCGCAGAGAAAGTGGTCGAGGTCGGATAGGCATCCCGATCTCCCGGCGTGACGTCGCGCGGATCGCTGGCTTCCAGATCGCCGGATTCTTTCAGCTTGACATCGATCACGAACAGATGCTGGCGCTTGTCTTCCACATAGCTGTCCCAGTGGCGGTAGAAGAGGCGTTTGAAGACACGAGCCTTGACAGGTGATTCTGCAATTTCATCGGCCTTTTTCTTATTCGCGGCATCACTTTCGACAAACGGCAGCGACGAAAATTCCGGGGAAACTGCCGACACAAACGCGATGTGCGTACCGTCCGGCGACCAGATCGCATTGGCCGCATCAGTGCTGATCTTAGTCAACTGCCGCGCTTCCCCGCCGGCAGGATTGATCACCCACAACTGGCTGGTGCCAGATCGAGTCGATTCAAACAGTATCCAGTGCCCATCGGGCGACCATTTGGGGTTCGTGTCCTTCGCTGTTCCGTTCGTCAACTGTCGCGGCGACATTGAACCGTCAGTCGGCACCAGCCACAGTTGCGATTGAGTTTTATTCTTGTGCGAATCGGTAATCTCGGACACCGCATACACCACCCAGCCGCCATCGGGACTGAGGTTGGGAGTTCCCACACGTTTGAACTGAAACAGATCTTCAACAGTCATCGGGCGTTTGGTCATCGTAGTCTCTGCCGGTGCGGCAACTTGAGCATTCAGAAGGGCAGGTGAAAACAGGATCGTGACAGCAATTAATAAGATGCGAATTCGCATGAGCGTAAACTCTTCCATTTTGAATCGAACAGTCAACAAATTTTATGAGCAGGTCGATCCGTAGCATGTCACGTTCACACATTGCTTGTCCAGCGTCCCCGAAAAATACCGTACCACGCGCGGTTGAAGATGGCACATTCGTTTAACCGCGTGGGCAACGCCCCGCGCGTGAGAATCGAGCCAGCGGATGCTGCTCTCGCGGTCTGTACTACTAACAGTTGATTTCTTGTTGTGCCGCGAAGATTATCAGCTTGCTCTCAACAGAAGGTGGGGCGGGTGCGACAAGAATATGAGTGCCAGAAAAATGAATCTTGGCCCGGGCTTCGCCCGCAACCCAACGTAGCCACGCTCACCAGAGCGTGGGTTTCCCCTGGATCGCCCACGTTCTGGCGAACGTGGCTACAAAGTTGCTCGCACGGTCCGCCACTGCAGTAAAGTGGCACGCTAAAATCTTCTCAGGAAAATACAACTCTCAACGTTTGCTGAACAGATCCCACACTCGCCTTCGTTCATCCGCAGTCCGGCCTTGCCATCCGCAGGAAGCATTTCAAGGCCGTTTTCCTGCGGATGGCAGAACCGAACTGCGGATGAAGAACCGCAATGACAGATAACTTCAACCAGCAAGCTACGCTGCGGGAGAACCGGACGCTAACGCGTGGCGGCTGATTTTGTGCGGTGTTTTGGGCAAGATAGTCGTAACGCCCTTTTCATCAATGCGTTACGAAGAGCGTCTGGCGATACGTGAATAATCCGGGTTAAACAGACGAGCCAAGGCCAGTCGCGTACAGCAAACCACGAGACCGGCGAAAAATGCCGATTGACGAACTCGCCGATGCGACACTCCGCGGGCTGCTCATCGTTCTTTGTTTATTTCCGGCGATTTTTTGGAATTCCGCTGGCTTGAAGATCGATGGAATCTGCAGGGCGGGTCTGTTGGTGAAGCAAAGGATGAAGGCAGCCATGAGTGTACTCAAAAACGATGGAACACGGACGACGCGAACATCCAGATTGCGATCGGTTTCGACTCAGGATCATGCGTCATCCCTCCGTGAATCGCGCGGCGACGCATTGACCTTTCATCCGTTGCCATACCGTGAAATCAAACGCCGGCTCTGGCATATGTCTCCCGGGTTGCTGGCATTCGGACTGCATATCGTGTCTCACGCAGATCCGATTTCGCTGACGCTGCAGTTGATCATCGTGGGCTGCTGCATCGCGATTGCGGCCTGGATCCTGCTCGGCTTTCGGCAGATTCAACGTCAGGGTGAAGGAGTTGGTCTGGCGGCGGTCGCCGGGTACTCGCTGTCAGTTCTGTTGACGGCGTTGCTGTTTCCGCGTCACCTGGAACTTGGAGTGGCGGTCCTGTCGATTCTGGCGTTTGGAGATGGTTCCGCGACGCTGGTGGGACTCACTTTTCGCGGACCGCGACTCTGGTGGAATCGCGCGAAGTCATGGAGCGGCCTGCTGGGGTTCATCGTGATCGGCTCCCTCATGACTTCCTGGATCTACTGGGGTGAAACACACAATCCGGAAGCCGCTGATCCCGCCGTTTCGTATGGTCTCGCACTGCTGTTGACGTCACCGGCAGTCGTCGCAGCCGCACTTGCCGAATCCATCCGTTCCCGCATCAACGACAACATTCGCGTCGGCGTCGTGGCGGCGATCGCCCTCGTCCTGCTGCACAGTTTTCGTCCGTTGTAAATGGTCGGGCACTCTGAGCACATGGCGCGGAGGCGACATCGCAGGGTCGAAGGCGTTAACGTGCAAAGGACTGGCGCACCAATAAGTGTCGCCTCGTGGTGGATGCTGCCAGCATCCGAACTGACGCTGGCAGCGTCGGCCACGACAGTTATTTCTGTGCCGG
>JAYTAK010001409.1:0-5423 GCA_043737515.1 Candidatus Kuenenia sp.
TCAACAAGGAACGTGCCGTCTTCGCCGATCTCAGCATCCCCTTCGACGACGATTTCCGGCGGATCAGGACTCCAGTTCCACCATGGACGAATCGGTGCCATGCAGCCCCAGCGATCGAAGCCCGGATACCACTGATATTCCGGAGCGAACCACCAGTAACCCGGCGAGTACAACCAGTCCCACCTCGCGATCGGATACCAGCGGCTGTCCTTCTTTGTACGTTCGACTTTGTAATGCACTTTCGCTTCGGTGACGGGGGCTCCGAAGTAGTATTTGGCGATGATCTTTGCCTGGATCTTTTCACCCAGCTTCACCGGCTTGTCGGGAGCTTCGACTTTCACTTCATATTCGGGCTTGCGGTATTCTTCGACGACGAACGATCCGTTGCCGATCATGTTCCGCTGAGGTTGATTGACGACTTTCGTCACGCCGTTCTCTTCAACGGCGACAGCGACCATCACCTCTTCGGCAATCCCGATGATGTACGTTCCCAGCGTTCCGTCCGCCGGAATCGTCCACTCACCATCGACGCCCGCCCAGCGATCCGTCCTGGCTTCGACCTCGTACACGATATCGCCCTTCGGATTGCGAATCTGCACCCAGCATTGCTTGTCCGCGTAGCTGTTGTCATCGGCGTCAAAGCGAGGCTTGCGAGTCCACAGGCGATACTTGACGGCATGGCCCGGTCGATACACGGGTCGGTCCGTGATCGAATACACCTTGAGCGGGCTGTAATCCAGCAGCTGCAGCTTTTCAGGATTCCAGACACCCATAAAGCCGTCGTAGGCCAGACGTCCCTCTTTCGTGCGGGCGATCACGATCCATTGATTCTGCGGAATCAGGTCTTTGGGATTCGGCGTGCTGAGGCCATCGGCATCGGTTCGACCGGCAAAGCGGTTCGTGAAAATTTCGTAGTTGCGATTCTGGCGATACTCCTGACGCCACCCGAAGAACTCGAGATCCGCACGATCAATCGGAGCCCCCGTCACTGCATCAGCCACGTAGTACATCGTGCCATCTTCAACTCGCTTGCGACTGATCGCGGTGTCAGCCACCCACAGCACGATACGCGCCTCGTTGCCGTCCTTCATTTTTGCCGTAACCCAGTAGGCTCCGGCTTTCTGCAGTGGAGTCGTCACGGTCGTCATGGCATCGAAGTGATTCGCCGGAGCCTTCAGATCCAGTTCCCACTTCGCGACCGACTTTTCGAGATACTTCGCTTCATCATTGCGAATCAGCATCCAGCCGATGTTGTCAATCTGCAGCTTCACGCCGTCGAGTTGCTCCGGTTTGCTTTCGATATACTTGCGGACATCAGTGAGCAATTCGTCGATCTTAATGGGGCGAGCTTCAAACGTCGCCTTGTTGCCGTTGCGATATCGGATATCCAGCGGCGCGCCTTTTCCGGCTGGCTGCACCGATGTGCTTTCAATCTGCATCCAGTTCTTCACAATCTGATCGATGCGAGCCTGCACGGCCTGGCGGTCGTCCTTGTCGGTCGCCAGCTTAAGCATCTCTCGCAGCAGATCGGCTGCCTGCGGATACTGATGCCGATTCATGCGTTCGTTGATGAGCGATTCCAGAGCCTCACGTTTCCTCCCGTCGCCGCGCGCAATGACGGCCTTTAGAATCGTGATGTGATTGAATTCATCCGGCAAAGCGAACCGCTTCACACCGGTCGTCAGCTTGGCGATTGTCTCGGTGTCCGCCAGTTCATGTGCCGCCCATTCTCCGGATGGCTTTGGCTTTTCATCACCCGCCTCGTCGCCTGCCGCCGCCTCGCGAATCACGGGCGGTCCGCCGACCGCCGACGCCCCCACGCCAAACTGCGATTGCAGAAATCCGGCCCACTCAAGGTCCACCTGGCTGTTTCGATTGGCCACATGTTGCACGACCTGAGACATCGCCCAGCGCCAGCGTTCGCCGTCGGAATTTGCTGCGTCCCAAGATTCCGGCCTGTGATGAAAGACCGGATTGCCATCCTGATCTACCGGAGCCCCTTTGCTCGGTCCGCCCCAGCCGCCGCGACCGTAACCAAACCCTCCGCCATCTGAAATTTCAAAGTCCGGCAGCACGCTGAGGTCCGTCAAATCCTGCAGTTTCCAGGCTTCGCCATGTCGCACGCTGCTGATCTGATCGCCGACTCGCTGCCAGAGGTCCGCTCGTTCCGCCGCTGTCGCGTTGTCGTCTTTTTCCGCCAGAGCAATCGCTTCCAGCAGCAATTGCAGCGACCGCACTCGATCCCGATCCGCCACACTGGCCCACTGTCCGCCGCCGCGATGACCGCCACGTTCAAACTTGCCCGCAATCACAAAGCCGCCATTTTCAATTTCGCCCGAGTACACCTGAGCAGCACGGGCCAGCAGGCGAAAATTCGTCTTGTGAGCCTCAATCGACGTTTCGATCAGTTCATCGGCTTCATGCACCAGCCCGAGGTTGTTCAGACACGCGATGGCCGCTTCCAAATCCCCCGGAACCGCCTTGCCCGAATTCTCCGGATCCTGAGCCAGCGCCCGATACAACTGCAACGCATCGTTGAAGTTGTTCTCGTCATAAAGCTTCTTCGCCTGAGCCCGCTTGTCGGCCGGAGGTTGCTCCATACTTGTCGCCACCAGTCCAAATAAACTCAAAACTGCCACCACTGCGAAACACGTAAATGCTCTTAACATGACGACGCCTTCGAGGAAAACATGCCGATCCGTTAACCGGATTTTATCCAAATCTGTTTCAATGAGCTATGAACTCTCGTCGGTCAGACGGCACGACAGTCTCAAAAGTTCCCGCAAAATCGCGCTGCGGGAGTTCACGGTCGCCAGGGAATTCGAATTCTGGCCAGGAAGCCGTCGTTTGTCGTTGAACCTTTAGTTGGACACAATTCACCACGGCGCACTTCATTTGTCGTTGAACTTCAATTCCCATCCTCAATCACCCGTATCAACCGCTGTTCCGCAAGCCACTCCAGAGACTGCTTCTGCCAGGCGTCCCACATGGGGCCCTGGTAGCCGTTCAGGCCGTGGCCTCCGGAGGGGAGTTCGAGATACTTTGATGGAATCTTTGCCGCCCGAAGTGCATCGAACAGAACCTGGCTGTTGATACTCGGAACGGGTGCATCGTCAACCGCATGAGTCAAAAACATCGGCGGCGTTTTTTCAGTCACCTGTTTCTCGGCAGAAAACTGATCCATCAGTTCCTGTGATGGCGTCGCACCCAGCAGATTCGTCCGCGAGCCTCCGTGAGTCTTTTCACCCATCGTCACCACAGGATACACGAGTACCGCGAAGTCCGGACGACTGCTCGGTCGGTCCAGCGGATCGGCGGCCTCCGGGTTGCCAGCATCAAAATGAGTCGCGACTGTGGATGCCAAATGGCCTCCGGCAGAGAATCCCATAATGCCAACCTGCGACGGATTGATCTGCCACTCGGTCGCTCGGGCACGCGCGATGCGAATCGCTCTCTGTGCGTCGAGCAGCGGGACGAAGGATCGACCAGCAGGCAGACGGTATTCGAGAACAATTCCGGCGACGCCGTGCGAGTTCAGCCATGTTGCAATCCCGTGACCTTCTGCGCCGGTGACCAGTCCTCCGTATCCGCCGCCGGGGCAGATCACGATCGCTGAGCCGCCGGGCTTCTTCGGCAGATGGACGGTAATCTTCGCTTCGGAGACTTCAAAGGTCTCACCGCCGATGGGAGCTTTCTCTGGCCACAAGCGAACAGCGAACGGTTCCGCTGGCAACGGAGCTGCTGCAGTCTCATCCTTTGGCGGTACCAGCAGTGATGTGAGCACCTGCGCGTAGACTCGATGGCCAAAATCGTTTGGATGATTGACACCGTTTCCGGTCAGATCCCAATCCTGCTTGCGGTTCAGCATCTCTGTCCAGATGGAAGTCATGTCCGCCAGCGCGATGCCGGGTTCAGTGAGTTCCCGCAGAGCCGTTCGGTACTGGGGAAACAGTTCGTGCTTCAGCGTGACCCAGTCACGATTGCCGAGCATCGTGGCGATCAGAATGAACTCGGCCTGCGGCTGAGTTTCACGCACGGCTTTGATCATGGCCTGTGTGGTGGACTTGTATTCCTCGGCACTGCGGCCTGACGAATCATTCATGCCAAACGCCAGAATGACCAAGTCCGGTTTGGCGGCAACGACGTCGGGAATTCGCGTCAATCCCCATGGCGTTGATGTGCCTCCCACGGCCAGGTTGGTAAGCGTGATGTTAGGCGAATACGTTTGCTTTAAGTGTTCGAGCAGCAAGTCCTGATACGGCGGCTGATGAGGACTGCAGTTGGCCCAGCCGGAGGCGTTGCAACCCGTCGAGATACTGTCACCGAGCAGCACGAGGGAAACAGCCTCTCTGCTGTTCAGCTTCTGGATCGTTTTCGGCAACGCCTTCCCGTCGAACGCTGGGGCGGATGGCCATGGCTCGCTGGCATGCCGATAGCTGACACAGACCTGCATTTCATGGTACTCAGCCCCTGCTGCAAACAGGATTTCGCCGTTCCCGTCGCGATGCGTCAGCTTGTACTTCTGCGATCCTGCCGGAACACGCAATTGATCGGCTGTAAAAGAAGGAATTCGCGAATCCTTCGGAAGCGTGATTTCACGCGACCCGGCCTTCACGACGTAATCGCGGCCTGCTTCAAACGTCATCCCGCCGGGGACTCGCCAGTCCACCGCGCGAGTCACGCTCAGGATATCCTCAACCGGAAACAACAACTGGGCCTTCGCCTCACCGGTCGCCGGGTCTTTGATGAACAGCACCGATTCGCCATCGACGGTGTCACCCAGCCAGAACGGCCGCATCAGTCCGGCATCATACGTCCAGTCAGCGGTCTTTACGGTTTTCACGTTTTCATCAGCGATGAGTCTCGTACTGAGCATCGACGTGCCGATGATTGTGATCCAAACGGCAAACACGGTGAGGCATTTCATCTGAACTCTTTCAGGACTGGAAGACACGAAATCGCCGTCACTCACTGCGTGACGTAGTTTCCGTTCCGGTGTCAATCCGATGCTGTCGGCACGGGGACGGCTTGTACCCCATGATGACAAACTTCCTCCTGAATTCCAGGCCAAGGGCACTAGACCTGATACAAACGACATCATTTGGAGTGCGGCGACTTGTCGCCGACCACCGGCTACTTTCTGCAATCCTTTCAGGATGAATCGCATTCATGGCGATCAATGTGTGACTCGCACTTAATTTGTCGGTGAACCGGAATTCCTGATCTCAAAATCACTGTCCCGGGAAATGGCAGAACGATGAGGGCAGGACAATATGCCGCAAAGACAAACGCTTCTGATCGTTCTGCCCCCATCGTTCTGCCCCAATCGTTCTGCCAAAGTCCGGAGGATTGAGCGCAGACGTGTCAGCAAAGACAGCGAAGAGATGGACGGACAGGCATAACACATGGCACAAAGGGTTTTG
>JAYTAK010001410.1:0-2347 GCA_043737515.1 Candidatus Kuenenia sp.
CGGTATTTTCTTTTCAAGGAGGCATGACGCTGATTCATCGAAAAAACACTGGGTTCCGTCGCGGATCTTTGTTTGAATGGCGGTTCAAGTTCGGTCTAGGCCTGTGCGAAAACAATGCAGCGACGCGGCGGGAGAGTCGGACCGTGTGGGGATTGCGGGGTTGGTGACAAGGAGTCTCAGTCGGCGGAGCGACTGAGCTACGGTTGCGTCGCTCTGCGACTTTGATTTCGCAGGTGGGCGATTGCGGTTGTTGTGGCGAGTCCGAGGGCTCCGCCGATGCACAGCATCAGGCCTAATCCTCTCAGGTCGCCGGTCGTCAGAATCCATCCGGCCAGGCCGGCGATGGCGAGGATCAGGAAGAGGCGTTGGCAGAAGATCAGTGGCTTGCCACTGCGGCCAGGGCCGATGAGCAGCAGGATGCCGATGACACACAGGACCAGCCAGATCAGGCCTGTGCCTTTGCTGATTGAGTCTGAGGATCGGACGTCGAGTGACAGCGTCGGATTGCCGCCGACTCGCAGGAAGTCGATCTGCTGGCCGTCCGTGGGAATGTCGAATTTCAGCGAAAGCAGCCCGGTGGGCGTTGCCTGGCCTCCTTCGACTGTGGATGTCTGCCGAATCTCCAGGCTCAGCGTTTCATCCATTATCTCCAGGCTCAGCGCGTCATCCATTTGTGGCGGCATGGCTTGCTGTTGAGGCGTGACAGCGTCGCCGATATTCGCTTCGAACATTACTATTGGTCCGAAAGGTGCCGCGAGCTGCCCCCCATTGTCCGCCTGCCCTGCACGACGCTGCATCAATTGCGACCGACTGGATTCTCCCTTATCAAAACGACGGTTCTTGAAGGTGGCGCTGCCTTTCGCCGTCTCGCGTTTCTCGTCGATCGGTGCCGGTTCGGTACTGGCTTGCGGTTTTTCAGCACCAGCCTTTGCTTCCCCGGACTTGTCGTCGCCGGACTTCTTGCCTGCCTCCTTCAAGGATTTGGTTTCATCCGACTCTTCCAAATCCTGAATCGTGATCCCAAAACGAAACTCGGCATCCGATGATCCTTGCTGGCCGCCTTGTTGGCCGCCACTGGAACCTGACTGAAAGCGTCCGTTACTATTAAAGAACAAAGCGCTGTTATTGTAGTTGTCCCGGTTCTGTCCAAGATCCTGTTCGTACAGGAAACTGTTGCCTGTGATCACCTGCCCAGGCGATTCCTGTGGAGCCGGGTTGGCACTCAATTCATTGTTGATCGCGCTCAGTTTGCTCAGCACTTCACCTCGTTGCCGCTCCACTCCCGAATCGTTGCCTGAATTGCGTTGCAGCTTGTCCGTCGCAGACTGCAGTTCCGACATCGCTTTAAATCGAGCGGAGCTGCCTCTGACAGATTTCATGTTCTTTAGCAGATTTGCAGCCTGCTCCACATCCGACAACAGGTAGGCATCCTGCAATTCCGTCGAAGCGGCGCGGATGACGTTTGTTGCTTCCGGATCATCCACCAGAGTCGCCCGCCAGGATTCCGGCACGTAGACCGTCCAGCGATTGCGAGACACAGAAATACCAAACTCCGGATCGTCGCGAAATTCCGGGAACGTCGGGACGGGAATCGCCAGTCGGCTGCTCTTCCATTCATTCCGAATCAACGCGGCAGAATCGTCAAAGCGACCTGCCAGAGCGAAATCGACCTCAAACCCGGACGCCAGCGCACCGGACTGGGGAATCGGAATGAGATGCCGTGCCGCGTCCCCTTCGCCCCGTATAACAACGCGACTTGGTCGACCCTGCACAAGGCAAAACAGCAGACGGCTGCCCTGTGGCAGCACCACCGGCAGGAACTGGCGAGACTCGTTGGTCACCTGCAACTGATGTCGGCTTCTCCAACTGCCGTCGTCTGAGATCACCGTCGTATGAGTCGCCAGCGTGACAACAGCAGGGGCCACCTGGAACTGTTCCGGATACACCAGATTCCAGACAGCCGTTTCGGGACGCAGCTTCAGCACGGCCACAGCCTGCTGCAGCAACTGTGGCGGAATCTGAGTCGTAATCTGTTCTGGGCTGACTTTGTCTTCCGGCTGTTCTGCACTTGGCTGAAGCAGACCGTTGGACTGATTGACCAGCACCCAGAAATGTCCTTGTCCTGACAATGTCGATGGGGCTCCCGCAGGGACGACGATGTTCGGCACTTCACTGCGGATCACGCGATCTGCCGGCAACGGCAGGCTGGCCGTGCCGAGCACAAACAGACGATCGGTCACCGGCTGTTGAAGCTGCATGATGACTCGTGTTCGACCGTTGCCAAGATCTTCGCGAGTCACGCGGCGCTGGCCGGGGACGTCGAACGTCATGATCGATGCAAGACTGG
>JAYTAK010001411.1:0-2346 GCA_043737515.1 Candidatus Kuenenia sp.
ACCAGCCTGAGACAGTGATTGCTGCCGCCATCGCCGATTTGAATGCGGGCAAGTATGAGTCGTTGATGCAAAACATGTTTCCGCCTGCCATGACCGTGATGATGAAGACAGATGGCCGCTGGGATCCGCTGGTGAAGTCGCTCACGCCGGATTCTCCGATGGTCCGCCAAATGATCGCAGATCTGACGTTAATGCAGACCGTCGAGCCGCAGATCGACGGCCCGACCGCCACATTTCTGCTGCCGAATCAGGTGATCCAGCCAGGCCGACAACCGGAACGCAATGGCAAGCGTCGCCCAGGGGAATCATTTGTCTCGGGGACTCGCCAGGTAAAACTTTCCCGGGTTGGTGAATCCTGGCGGTTTTATGATTCTGCCTCAGCCGCATTAAGGGAACAGCAACTGGCTTACGCGCGAAAACCGGAGGAGGACTTGAGTCGACTGATTGTGCTGGAGAAAATCGATGGACACTGGCGACTCTCCAAATAATACAGCAGAGTTCTGACCTTGCCTAATTGTATGTGTCGTGATTTCCAAAACCGTCGCTGGTTTTGAATGTTCTTCTAAGATCTGTCTTCAGGCCCAAAGGGCTGGTCCTATGTCAGCCTGGGGCAACGCCCCAGGTTTCGTTCAAAACATTGTTCACATAGCCCCAACGG
This sequence comes from Candidatus Kuenenia sp., assembly GCA_043737515.1. Lineage (GTDB taxonomy): Bacteria > Planctomycetota > Planctomycetia > Planctomycetales > Planctomycetaceae > SXXK01. Next base: position 659 of record JAYTAK010001411.1, read on the forward strand.
GGCGATCCTAACCTTATATTCGTTTTAGTGCCGCCCCTTTGGGGCTCAATCACTCGTTCGTGTTTACTTCCTGGGGCGATGCCCCAGGCTGACATAGCGCCGGCCCGCTGGGCCTGAATTCGACCTGTAATCTCGTTTTCTTCACTGCATATAGAATCCCGCAGATTCACAAGAATCGCTGTAAGCCACTCTGTGCTTTTGAAATTTGGAGACAATGATCCATGAGAAAACCTGTCACGCGATTTCGGCGAAGTGCATTCACATTGATCGACGTTGTTGTTGTCGCGGCTGTGACTGCGGTGCTGACAGGGCTCGTGTTCCCTGCAGTGCAGCAGGCCCGAGAGAAATCAATGCGGGCGACCTGCACCAGCAGAATGAAGGCCATCGGACTCGGTCTGCACAACTATCACGATGTCTATAGTCGATTCCCGGCAGCCTGGTTTGCGCGGTCTGTTCAGCCTGATTCACCCTCATGGATCGGCTGGCAGACGAGCCTCCTTCCGTATGTGGAAAACGCGCAGTTATTCAGCGAGATTTTTGGTGATGTTTGGAAAAGTCAAGCGGCACCCGAATGGCCCGGAAATCGCACGATGATGCAGAGGCACCTTCCCGTCTACATTTGCCCGATGGACTCCTCAGGGCCGGCGAACCCTGCACGCAGCGGGTATGGAACGTCAAACTATTCCGGCAATTTTGGGCCAGAGCCGCTGCCGCGATGGCATGAAGCAGGACTGGAGGAATTCTGGCCTGGTGGAGTCGCTCCGCTTACTGCTTCTGCCGGGATTTTCTGCATGAATTACTGTGTCAATCTACGTGAGATTACGGATGGAACGAGCAACACAGTCATGGTCAGCGAACGGTCAGTTCGAAGTGCGGCAGGGCTATGGGGCGGCGTTCGTTCGAATCGACACGAAAACGATGTGGTGACGGACATGAGCTTTCTGTCGCCGCTGAACAAGTCGTTTGCCGGCTTTTCGTCGCCGCATGGAAAAACTGTCAACATGCTGTTTTGCGACGGGGCCGTGCGTGCGATCCGAGACGACATCGAATCTCGTGAAGACGGAACTGGCATTCTGCAGCGACTGTCAAATCGAGCTGACGGGCAGCCTGTTACCAGCTTCTAACGTCGGCTCACTGGGGCAATGGATCGCCACTGATGACTTCACCGCCGCTGCGAGTCCCCAGAAACTGCAACACGCCTCCTTCTGGTTTCGAATCGACAGCGCTGGACATGAATCTCACCGAGCCGTCACAAATCGCCACAAACATTCCTCCCGCGTGAGCACTTGAGAATCCGGTCAGGGATTGATTGAGCGGAGACTGATAGCTGACGTCCGTGAGCACGTCGTTTTCGAAGCGGTTCGAGCCGACTCCCGCCCAGATTCCCCAGCCACTGACCCTCGCTCGCTCGCTGACAACAATTGTGTTTGAAGTTCCGTCTGAGATGTCCCGCATGCCCACAAAGGAGTTCCATCCAAAAATTCCGTCGGGCATTGCTTGAAAAGAGTCTGACATCTTCGCGAGTTGCGACGGTTCTTTTGTTTTATTCTCACTTTGGCGATACTGACCACAGGCAAAAGTTGAAACAGCCCCTGGCCAGAATGATTCCATCCGGCCGTCAGACCAGCGGTGCGGGGCCGTTGTCCCCAACAAGCCGGAATACGAAGAGGTTCCATAGCCTCCGCGAA
>JAYTAK010001412.1:0-2346 GCA_043737515.1 Candidatus Kuenenia sp.
GATCTGTTCTTTCCTCAAGCGGGACCATGGCCTGTGCAGGCATCGCGGGCGATCGACCGGATGTATCGCAATCGAGCCGGTCTCTGTCAGGATGTCACAGAGTCTGCGATCCCAGCAGATGCAGACCTCGGCTTTGGCGCAACCGTCGGGGACTGGAATGCCGATGGCATGTCGGACATCTACGTTGCTAACTTTGATACCAATCGACTACTGATGAACAACGGGGATGGAACATTTTCTGATGTGACACTGTCAGCGGGAATCACTAGTGTTGAATGGACCGTGAGTTGTGCAATCGCTGACATTAACGGCGACGGACTTCCGGATCTGTATGACGTCAATTATTGTGACCGGCAGAGAGCTGCAGAACACAAATGCTACCGCCCCAACAGCGACAAATTCAGAACCTGCGTTCCGTCGGAATTCAAAGCCACCGACGACATGCTGTACCTGAATTTGGGAGATGGTCGTTTTCAGGAAATGGGTCAGGAAGCCGGAATCCTCGCCCCAGAAGGACGTGGTATGGGCATTGTGGTTGCGAACCTCGACCCTGAACCTGGGATGGATATTTTCGTCGCAAACGACACGACAGCCAATTTCCTGTTTTCAAATCGCACGTCGGCACCCGGGGCCTTGCCTCAGCTTGAACAGATTGGCGTCCTTGCCGGAGTGGCATACGACTCTGACGGACGTCCACAGGCATCGATGGGGGTCGCGGTCGATGACGCAAATGGTGACGGGCTCATCGATCTGCTGGTCACAAACTTCTACAGCGAATCCAACACTCTGTATCAGCAGCAAACTGGCGGGGGATACATCGACCAGACTCGTACCGCCAATCTCCGGGACGGCAGTGTATTGATGTTGAGTTGGGGGACTCAGTTCATTGACGCGGAACTGGACGGGAAGCCTGATCTGGTTGTTGTCAGTGGACACGTAGACGATTTTTCTGACGAAGACCTCCCGTTCAGGATGAAGCCTCAGTTCTTCCGCAATCTGGGCGAGGAGTTTGTGGAACTTTCCAGTGAATCACTTGGACCGTATTTCGAACATCCGCAGCTGGCTCGTGGTATGGCACGGCTTGATTGGGATCAGGATGGTCGCGAAGATGTCGTGATCGTCCGCCTTTTCGAGCCTGCGGTTCTACTGGCGAATCGGACGCCCGATCCTGGACATTGCCTTGGCGTGCGACTCGTGGGACAAAACGAGCGGGATGCAATTGGCAGCGAAGTTGAAATCAGGACTGGTGGACAGTTCCTGCGAAAACAGCTGACGGCGGGTGATGGATTCGCATCCAGCAACGAGCGGCGGCTGGTCTTCGGACTTGGAGAAGTCTCCCACGTTGATGAGATCCTTGTGCGCTGGCACGGCGGCAAAGAGCAGCTTTTCTCTGACGTTGATGCAGATCAGGAGCTGTTGCTGATTGAAGATCGGGAATCACCGTATCAAATACCGGAGGGTCGGCAATGAGTACTGGAGAGGTCCGTCACGTTACAGCGCCGCTGCGTGTCCCTCGCCGCCGCGCTGCTCGATGGTGGTCTTTATGGCTGCTGTTCTTCGCCTCAATTGTGTTGCTGGTCATCGCCGTTCGACCAGTTCAGATTCTTTATCATTCGGCCCGCGGAAAAGAGCTGCTGTCGCGTGGACAGGTGCAACCGGCTCTGGAGGAATTCCAGACATCACTCAAATTCAATCCGAAGCGGGCCGAAACACATTTCTGGCTGGCAAGATGCTTTCGAAAACTCGGCTACATCGAGCAGGTCCGACACCATCTCGACGAAGCACTGCAGCTTGGGTATTCGGACCCGGAGAGACTGCAGCATGAATGGTGGTTCCTGCAGGCGCAGTCAGGGAATATGCGTGACACCGAGGTTCATTTGAAGGACCTGCTCAGGAGTTCGGGTGACGATGGAAGTGAAATCTGTGACGCCTTCGCTCAGGGCTATTGTCTGAATCTCCGATTTGATGCCGCACTTCTTCTGCTCGAAGCATGGCAGGCGGACCACCCGTCGGATTACAGACCTCACTTTCGACGCGGGCAGATTTACGCCGAGGATAAGTTTCAGACGGCGAAGGCGGAAGCCGCATTTCGAGAAGCACTGGAACTGGCCCCGGACTCGTCGGCAGTCCACCGCGAGCTGGGAAAAGCACTGCTTGGTCTTCAGCGACTGGATGAGGCCGCTGAGGAACTGCGCATCGCAGCAAAGATCGATCCGTCTGATGAAGCCGCACTGCTCGCGCTGGCAGCGGCGCTCAAGGAACAGAAAGACCTTTCTGCAGCGGCAGACGTCGCGCGCCGACTTCTGAACTTGAATCCGCGTCATGAAAGGGCGACGATACTTCTGG
>JAYTAK010001413.1:0-5417 GCA_043737515.1 Candidatus Kuenenia sp.
TTCAACTTTGGGCGGAGCGACTTTAAGTCGCCTTGAATGGCAACGCGACGTTAATCCCTGGGAATCTCAGTCGGCGGAGCGACTGAGCTACGTAGGCGACGTCGCTCCGCGACTCGCATTTCTGTCGGCGACCGTGCGAAAACAACGCAGCACGGCTTATGGAGCCGATTTCTGCAACGAAAACTGCTCAATCGTGCCGAGATATCGAGATATCGCCGTGTCGCAGACCGGGGTAGCCGCAAATTGAGGGGTTTGCGACAATCCCGACCGCATCTGAGGGACACTTCAAAAGGATCTTGAGGTAACGCCGAACATGGAACCGTTCGCTACAAAACCTGCGCGACAATTGAAACTTCACTGGTGGATCGTCAGTGGTGTCGCCGCTGCATTTCTCGTCTGGCAACTGGACCTCATCCCGCGCGTGCGATCCGCTGCGACAGGCTCGGTGGCGAAGACGATGCAGACGTCGCCTGAAAAGACCGATTCGTTCCTGGACGACGACTGGGGCGACATCCGTGATGACTCGCTGGCTTCTGAAATGAACAGCGAAGTCATTGACAGCGCTGATCCGCTGGTCCATGCGCTCGGGCAGAACAAACGTCAAGACGTGGAGATTGCTGCGGAGTCTGATTCACTTGACGCAAACCGCAACGATCGAAGAGCATCGAATCGTCGGCGAGATGCGCAGGTTGATCAGGCGTCGTACGAACCTGATGCACCGCAGGATGCCGAAGCACCTGCTCTACGCACTCCGCAACCTGCCGTGCTGACTGCCGAAATTGCCGCACGGCTGCGACGCATCGAAGAATTCCTGGAAGCAGATCAGATCCTTGACGCGCATCAGGAAATGTCCGAAATCTACTGGAAGCATCCGGAGCATCGACACGTCATCCAGAAACGGATCGACGAAACGGCTGCGATGATTTTTACTACACCGGAGCGTCAGTTCGCGGAACCGCATTTTGTGGACTATGGTGAGACACTCGGTTCGATTGCGAAAAAGTACGACGTGCCCTGGCAGTATCTCGCCCGTCTGAATCGGGTTGATCCTGATGATCTTCAGGCAGGACAACAGTTAAAAGTTGTACGTGGCCCGTTTGGCGCGGTCGTGGACCTGGATGATTTCTGTCTGACCGTTCACGCGCACGGCTGGTACGTGCATAGTTATCCGATCGGGACGGGGGCGGACAACGGGACTCCGACGGGGAAATTCAAGGTGGCAGAAAAGCTGGAGAATCCAACGTGGTACAATCCCGATGGCGGCGTTGTCGATGCCGATGATCCGGAGAATCCGCTCGGCGAATTCTGGCTGGGGCTCGGCGACCATATTGGGATTCACGGCACGATCGACCCGGACTCCATCGGCAAGGCAGTCTCACGCGGCTGCATTCATCTGGACGATCAGAACATAGAAGAAGTGTTTGCGCTTCTGTCCGTTGGTTCGGAGATATTGATCAGACGTTGAGAACGTGGCCGATTGAATAGCGACCTCGGCGCGGGTAGACTTCCCTTCGTGTGGATTGAATTGATCCAGAAATACTGCGAAGCCGGGGAAGTTTGCCATGACAATTGATCATTTTTCACGACGAGGATTCCTCCAGTCAACTGCGCTGGCGGCGGCAGCGGGTTCGATGCTGACAGGTGCGGGTTCCGCGCTGGCAGTTCCGGCGACAGCACTGGCGCTGGATGGCGATGGTCTGAAAGGGCGATTGTGGAAGACGCTGAAGATCGGGATGGTGAAAGTTCCCGGTACGCTGACTGAAAAGTTCAAAGCGGTAAAGGACGCGGGTTTCGACGGGATTGAAATGAATGCTCCCGGAATGAATGTGGAAGAGACAAAGCAGGCGATTGCCGAAAGCGGCCTGCCGGTTGACGGCACGGTGAACTCGACCCACTGGGACATTCGCCATACAAATGCAGACGCCGCAGTTCGGGCCACAGCTCTGGAATCTCTGCAATCAGCCATTCGCGACACGCACGCGGTCGGTGGCCATTCGGTCCTGCTGGTCGTGGGCAAGGGAGCGGATGGTCCTGAAGCGGAAATCTGGAAACGCTCGATCGAAAACATTTCGCTCGCCGTGCCGCTCGCTGCTCAGTTGGGCGTCCAGATTGTCATTGAAAACGTCTGGAATCAGTTTCTGTACGATCACGCCGGCGATCACACGCAGACTGCCGCAAAGTTTGTCGCGTATGTGGATGAGTTGAATTCACCGTGGGTCGGCATGCAGTTTGATATCGGCAATCACTGGAAATACGGCAGCATGGGTGACTGGATTCGTCAACTGGGTAAGCGTGTAATGAAGCTGGATATCAAGGGCTATTCACGCGCGAATGATGAGTGGGCTCGTATCTCCGAGGGCGACATCGATTATGCCGATGTACGCAAGGCGCTGCGGGAAATCAATTTCTATGGTTGGGTCGCGGCCGAGGTCGGTGGCGGCGACGCTGCGGAACTGAAACACATCGCTGAAGAAATGGATATGGTGTTTGGTCTTGTCTGATTCATCACTCGAAACTGCTGGTTCGCCTTTTTTTGTTCCGCCTGCAAGCACGTCGGCAACGCCTGAAGACGTACAGCAGTTGCTGCGAGCCGTCGCTGCTCATCAGTTGTCAGTGACAGACGAGCAGGCGGCACGGCTGGCGCACTACTGCCGTCTGCTGTGGGACTGGAACAGTCGTCTGAATCTGACGCGGCATACCGATTGGGATTTGTTTGTCACGCGCGACCTGCTGGACACGATCGAACTGTCGCGGCATGTTCCAAAAGATTCCACCGTGCTGGATGTGGGTTCCGGCGGCGGAGTTCCCGGCATCGTGCTGGCGATTCTGCGTCCGGATCTGAAAGTTGCGCTCTGCGAATCGATCGGCAAGAAAGCCACTGCGTTGCAGGCGATCGTGAAATCGCTGCGTTTGCCGGTTGTGGTCCATGCGGATCGCGCTGAAACAATTCTTAAGAAGCACCGTTTTCAGGTCATCACGGTTCGCGCCGTGGGATCGATCAGTAAACTGCTGACATGGTTCGGACAGGTGTGGAAGTCGGTCGGACAAATGTTGCTCATTAAAGGTCCACGGTGGACCGAGGAATTCGAAGAGGCAGAATCCGAAGGACTTCTGAGCCGCCTAAAACTGGAGTCGATTGCAGAATGGTCAACGCCCGGTCGGGATGGACAAAGCGTACTGCTGAAGATCGTGAAAGCGAAATGAATGATGGCGCGTAAGTTGTAGGGTGTGACAAGCGGCAGCACCGGCACACCATGTCTGTGATTCGGTGTGCTGGCGCGTTGCTTGTCACACCCTACAAACTGCGTATGGTCAATAACTGGCCAGCCGTAACTTTTTCTTGGCGCGGGTCTTCGCCCGCAACCGAATTGACGCCTTCCGGTTTTCTTGTCTGGTGATAATCAGCGCTCGATGGGGACGAGCCCCATCGTGGCGGAAATCCTCTCTTGCCGCACCGCCGGAGCCGCAAGCACCCTAAAACTCGTCGGCCTCGACATCTGAATCTTTCTACGAAAACCAAACTCCCTGCGTTTGCTGAGCAGAACCATCTTGAAAATTGAGTGTGTGAATGCTGTAATAGGTGCCTTGTTGCATGCGGATTCATAATCCTTCAACGGCAGGATGTTCGCTGAATACGAGCTTGCGAAACCAGAGTGAGTGAACTTCCTGGCGAGTCACAAAGGCGAGCCGCGATGGAATGTGATGACTTGCCAGCGGGGCGGCAAACAGAAAAGCAGGCGAAGCCTGCTGCGCCCGAATCCTGTGAGGCGACCGAATCCTCCAAGTCAGACGATCCGCATCTTGCCAGGGCTGTCGGTCCAAATGAACAACTGCAGATCAGCCTGGCCGGCGATGCCGTGAACGAACGGGACGATCTGCAAAGGACTGTTCCCTTTCTGGGCAATCACTTTTCTCAACCCGAATCTGCCGCAGACCTGGAAGGCCGATTCCTCGGTCGGTTTCAACTGGAAAGCGAGATTGCTCGCGGCGGAATGGGGATTATCCTGGAAGCCCGCGACGTCGATCTCGATCGCAAAGTCGCCATCAAGATCCTGCACCGCGAGCATCAGCAGAAACCTCAGATCTACCAGCAGTTCATCAATGAGGCACGCATCACCGGTCGCTTACAGCATCCGGGCATTATTCCGATTTATGCAACCGGTGCGACGCTGGACGATCGACCGTACTTCGCCATGAAGCTGGTCCAGGGCAAGACGCTGGCGCACCTTCTCACCGCGCGGCAGTCTCCTCAGGATGATCTTCCCCGATTGCTGACCGTCTTCGAACATGTCTGTCAGACGCTGTCGTATACGCATTCCTGTGGTGTCATTCATCTGGACATCAAACCGGCAAATGTCATGGTCGGTGCCTTTGGTGAAGTCCATCTCATGGACTGGGGGCTTGCAAGAGCTTCCGCCGATCTCTGTGTTCCGACCAGCCTGCGGGATGTAAATGAATCTTCTCTGTCTGACGAAAATGCGGCAGAGAAGTTGCCTGGTATTTCGTCGCATGACCTGGCTGTGGAAGTACCTGCCGGTGCGATCTGGGGAACGCCGCCGTACATGTCCCCTGAGCAGGCTCGGGGACATTGCGCGGATGTGCGATCCGATGTGTTCGGACTCGGCGGCATCCTGTGCGAAATCCTGACGGGCTGTGCGCCGTATCGCGGAACAAATTTTCTGGACGTTTGTTTCAAGGCCGCGCAGGCGGACTTGAGCGATACGTACTTGAAGCTCATCGACAGTGGCGCAGACGGCGTGCTTGTGCGGCTGGCCATGAAATGCCTTGAGCCCGACCCGACCGCGCGCCCGACGGATGCCGGAATGGTGGCTAGTGAACTGACGCTTTATCTGGAATCGCTGCTGCGCCGGGCGGAAAGTGATCTGGAGCGTTTTTTTGAACTCAGTCTCGATCTGTTCTGCATCGCCGGCCTTGATGGTTTTTTCCGCCGGGTGAACTCGAACTTTTCGCGCGTGCTGGGATACTCGGACAAGGAACTGCTGTCGCGTCCGTTCATGGAATTCGTGCATCCGGAGGACCGGGATCAGACTCTGAATGTCATGTCACAACTGCAGCTTGGCCAACCCGTCGTGCAGTTTCAAAACCGTTACAGTGCAGCCGACGGCACATGGCGATACTTTGAGTGGACGGCGAAATCTGTCCCCAAAGACCACATCATCTTCGCGGTCGCTCGGGATGTGACGGACCGGATGCGATAAGGCAGCAGGCGCAGACGCTCCGCTGGTCACACCCTACGGGAATTTGATTCCCGCAAACTCGGTCGCGTCAGGGCTGGGATGAAAAAAACAGTCTGGTCTTGTTTAGTACCGGCACAGAAATAACTGTCGTGGCCGACGCTGCCAGCGTCAGTTCGGATGCTGGCAGCATCCACCACGAGGCGACACTTATTGGTGCGC
>JAYTAK010001414.1:0-5416 GCA_043737515.1 Candidatus Kuenenia sp.
CGGCGGCCAGGTCGGTGGCACTGCTGATAAACGCAATGACTTTTGCGTCACTGCTGATCATGGGCACATAAGAACCGCTGTTGCCTGTCTTCGCCCCGGTTGGCGTGTGACTGATCACCTGTGTGACATTCGTCTGCATGTCGCGCAGGAACACATCGCGGCGAAGATTTCCGGTATTCGCGTCGGAGATACCGGTCACCAGATCGCTGGCCATGCTGCCGAATGCGACGTAGCGACCATCAGCCGTGATCTGTGGATAACCATTGGCGAAGGTAAAGCCACTGAGGTTGTCCCCGGTGCCGGATTCGTCGTTGCCGCCGTTGGTCCCAGCCGTGTTGACGCTCACCATGCGGCGGCTGATGTTGTTCAAGTCGCGGACATCTGCCAGGAATACGTCGACTTTGCCATTGGTATCCAGAAGGACGTCACTCGCAAGATTGCTGGATGCGCTCAGGAAACCAACAAACTGACCATTCGGAGTGATGACGACATTGGATGCCGACACTGATCCATTTCCCGCTTGATTCGGGCTGAGCAGATAAGTCGTATCGGTTTGCGTATCACGCAGGAATGCGGAAACGGTGAATCCGGAACTATTCGCGACGAGATTTGTCGCACTGCTTTGAAACACGACGAAGCGGCCATCAGCACTTATGGATTGGGGTGACAGGACGATGTCGCCGCTGTTGGAGGAACTGGTATTTGTCACGTCGGCCGTGATCAGTTTTACGCTTCCAGTCAAGCGATTGAACAAGAAAAGATCGGGGGCGGTGTTATTGTCGGTCGGTACGAGGTTATCGGCGGAGGTCAAGAAGGCCACAAACTGTCCGTTGCCGCTGAGTACTGAAGTGGCCACCCCGCCATCGGCAGAACCACCCGTCGGCGTGTGGTTCACGAGAACGGTCGTATTCAATAGAAGATCGCGCAAGTACACATCCGGAGCTAATCCATTGGTGTCGCCCGCGACAACATTTGTCGCATCGCTGATCCAACTGACAAACCGGCCGTCATCGCTGACCGCAGGACTGCGGGTCACATACGTGCCGTTGCTGCCGCCATTCCCCGCCATGTTGACACTGACCAGTTCCGTCACCCCGGCGGTCAAGTCGCGTATGTAGATTTGGCTGTATGGAATCGAGCCGGTGATTTCGCCGTCCAGATTAGTAGCGTTGCTGGTGAAGACCACGAACTGCCCATCGGGAGTCAAATGCGCGTCCGTGCTGGCTCCACTGCCACTGCCCGTGCCCAGTGCGTTTTCACTGACCAGACTGACTTTCCCCGTGCCTCGGTTATAGACGAATATGTCCCAGTTCGAGCCATTGAAATCATTCGGCACCAAATTACTGGCCTGACTTTCAAAGACGATCAACTGTCCGTCCGCGCTGATAGAAGGATTGCCGGAGGCCCAGGGATTGGAATATGTATCGGCTCCAAAACCAGAATCCCCCCAGAAGCTCGGATCGGTAAGCGTCAGGGTCTCGACCGTCAACAGTTCGCGTGTCTCCAGCGATTCCGTGTGTCCATACCCGTGTGTCCGAGAAGGCCGATGCCGTCGCCCCTTCATCAAATTTGTGGGTGTATGAAAGGCGGATGTCAGACGCTGGAGCCAGGGTTGAAGCAGCATGTAGAATGTTCGTTTCGAGATTGAGGAAATGAAAAACGTGACGTGAACAACGGTCGTTAGTCCTGCACTGGTGTCTCCCATTCGATCCTGCAACCCGGCAACGCAACTGAGAGCTTTTTCACGCCTGCTTCCGTGACTTGGGCTCGCATCACGACAAGGTGAATGAGTTTCGTATGATTTTAACCGTGTGTCAACCTGCTGACAGATCAACGTCACACTCGCATCACGAAAAGGTGAATGAGTTTCGTGTGATTGGTGAGATGCTCCAGGCCCGCATCGCTGACTTTGTGTCGCAGAGATTGATGCTTTTGAGATTTCTGCAATCGTTGAAGCTTGCCAGCCCGACGTCGCTCACGTTCGGGTTACTTTCCAGATTCACGCTTGAGGGTTCAAAGTCGCCTTGCGGCAAATCGTCAACAGCTCCGATCGACTGTTCGATTTCATTGAAACGAATGTGCCCACCGATCGAAAGCACATACTCGGCAGCGCGGCGGTCGGGGTCAATGGGTCGCGGCTCGATCACGCCGCCGTCCCAGGTGATTCGGCATCCGGGGCGCACTGCCGCAAACTTCTGGATTCCCTCGGCTGTGATTCTGGGCGCTACCCTGACGTGAAAATGAGCCAGCATCTTCAATGATTTCAGGTGTTCCAGGCCTGAGTCCCCGATGTCGATGAATTCAATGTCCGAGCGAATATCGACGTGGTGCGTGTCCATACTTTGTTCGGGCGACATGTATTCCAGGCTCCCAAATAATTGCCCGGTCGTCGTCAAATCGCCATGGATCGGAGCTGACTGCTCGCTGAGAAGGGCCAATGCCAGGTCCAGAATCTTCACCGCCGGCGCATGCTCTTCGCTCCAGGCGAGCATGATGTTGCTCGGTTTGATATCGCGATGGACCAGTCCGCGCTGGTGAGCGTGCTGCAAACCGATCGCCGCTTGCCGCACCAGTTCGCAGGCGTCCGCAGCCGCCAGCGGACCGACAGATCGCAGGAGTTTCGATAAATCTACGCCGTCAACATACTCCATGACCAGAAAGTGCTTGCCATCGACTTCGCCCGCATCTGTGGCTCGAACGATATTGGGATGGTCCAGTTTGCCGACGGCCTTCATTTCGCGTTGGAACCGCGAGATCGCTTGCGGATTGAGGCGATCTGGCGGCAGAATCTTCAGGGCCACGATCCTTTCCAGGGATGAGTGCATCGCCTTGTACACGACTCCCATGCCGCCTTGCCCCAGACTTTCCAGCAGTTCATAGGGGCCAATCTGTCCGGATTCCAGCCGATCCCTGCAGGTTTTCGGTTCCACACCGATCGCCAGCACCAGCTCCTGAGCGCGTCGAAGACCGGACTCGTTGGCAAACGGGTCCGGCTCGGCTGGTTCTCGCAACTGGCCAATCAGCGTGTCAAGTTCCGCTTTCAATCCCCACACGGTCGATGGCGCCTGAGTGATCGATGCATCCTCGGGAACGCAAACATCCAGACGGGAAAGCTGTTCCACGAGGGCGTTCCGGTCCATATCGTTGGCAGGTCGTGAATTCACGGCGAAAAACTCCGGCGTTGCGGGGAAAAACTCGTCTCACCAGTAAAGATGCGCGAGCGTCACGCGATTTTATTTTTTGGGCTCTGAGCTGGCGTCATTCGGCTGACAGGAAACAGGTCCGGCAAAATGTTGGGCAGAAAAACAGCAGCCATTTTTCTGCCCAACAACTTTCTGCCCACAACGTTGTAGCCTGATGATCAATCATAGCCCGCAAGCGGGGCGTTTAATAAAATTCGTGGCCGCAGAACGCCGGGATCAGCGATAGATGAATGTTGCTCACCCGCCACAGGAAATGGGAACGAATCGTCGGGGCAACGAAGCGTCGGGGCCATCCAACCAGTTAACGATGGCGAAGCACATCGATATTCTTCCTCGATCGTACTCAGTGAATTTGTGCAACACACCTCATGCCTGTCGCGACACACGACCTGTCGGAATCGTCGAAGTTGCGGCAGCGTTGAAACGGGAAGCGAGCGTGACTCGGTTTGCCGATCGGCGCTTCCCGAATTGCTCGACAACCAGCAGCCAGAGTTCCGGCGACAGATTCAGGCGTTCCAGAATCAACGGTGCAGTCTATGTCATATCAACGGCGAACAGGTCGGCAGAATAATTCCCGGCCCGGTGTTCAATCAGATGGCTGCCGCATGGAGCGAACTGGTCGGAATCGACATCGTTCAGCAGGTTTTGGACGCGCAGACGTGAATGATGCCTCGGCAGAAGTCAGGCAGGTCGTCCGGTTTTCGGCTGCTGACAAAATGGCGATCAACGACGACGGACGCATCTTCAAATATCGCACCGGCGTTGATGAGATCATCCTTGATGCCGGGCGATCCGGTCACCTTGACGCCGTTGTAAACCTTTGCGGAAATCGGAATCCAGCCACCGTGACAGATCGCCGCGACCAGCTTGCCGGCGGCAGCGAATTCGTGCGTGATCCGCAGCACTTCCGGATCGCGTCGCAGTTTGTCCGGCATCCAGCCGCCCGCACAGATCAGACCGTGAAATCTCGCGGTGTCGATTCCCTGAATCTCGGTGTCCGACACGCACGGATAGCCGTTCTTGCCGATATATTTGCGACCGGGATCCTGACCGGCGACCACAAATGTGGCACCGGCTTCGATCAAGCGATGTTTGGGATACCAGAGTTCCAGGTCCTCGTAGTCGTCGCCGACAAAACAAAGAAACGCTTGTCCCTTCAGGACACATGGTGAAGTGTGCTCAGCAAGTTTTGGCATAGAAAAAACTTTACAAAACTTTGAATGGTTCGACAGGCAGGAACACTCATCTTATCAAAAAAACCGGGCCAGACATAGCAGTACCGCTGGACATCGATGCGAAAACCGCAGAACCGAATTCCCCGTTGCTGCACGTCACATCCGATGACGCTCCCACCCTGCTTTTGGCGGGTGTCAAAGACGACCTGGTCCCCGTGGCGCACAGCCGAAACATTCAGGCCGCGTTTGAAAAGGCTCACGTGAAAAGCCAGTTGATTGAATTCAAAGGCGCTGGACATGGATTCCAGGGCGAAGATGCAAGGAAATCGACCGCAGAAATGGTAGCCTGGTTCATGACCGCACCTTGCGGCAGATGCGCCAAAGTGACGAAAACGTGAAGCATATGTAGGATGGACATTCATGTCCGTCGTATGTCCGTGAGACCGTTTCGAAGCGAAAGTTAATGCGCCTGGGCAGCCGTTTGACCACGCAGGGGTGCTTGGCCAAAAACTCGGACATGAATGTCCAAGCTACAGGAATCGCAGCCTTTAGAACAAACGGTTCAACTCCCTCAGCTGTTGTTACAGAATTCAATTGCCGGCAGGCGGTGCTTCTGCGTCGTCGGCATTGTCGGCGGGGGTTTCTGACGGCACCGCTGCTGCGGGTTCCGGCACCAGTTCCAGCAGAAGTTTATGGGCGTCTCGATAGCGGGGTGCCTGCGCCAGTGACAGCAGGACGTGACGCCGGGCAGATGCGGGATCGTTGGTTTTCAGGAGTGCGGCGATGCGGAAATGCAGACGCGCTCCATCATCTTTTTGAATCTGCAGCAGACTGTTGAGAGCCTTCACAGCGACTTCTGCCTGCCCGGTGGCCTCGGCGGCGGCAGTCGTGCGAATCAACGCGGCGGGCTGGAACGGATCGATCGCAAAAATTGTTTTGCCCAGTTCAACAACGCGGTCCGGTTGGTGCTGCTGTTCGCAGAGTTCCTGCAGTCGTAACGCCGCTTCAAGGTCGTCGGCGGAATACTGCAGGTGTTCG
>JAYTAK010001415.1:0-2344 GCA_043737515.1 Candidatus Kuenenia sp.
CCGCTGGGAACATTTGCATTGCGGGTGTAGCTCAGTTGGTAGAGCACGACGTTGCCAACGTCGTTGTCGAGGGTTCGAGTCCCTTCACCCGCTTTTTTCGTTGCCTCTCGAAGTCAACAGCGGGGCCTCGCCGATGCAGGCCAAAACAGGTTGAGGCAAATTCGGTGCGGTTCGGCAGTTTGAAAGATCTTGAAAAGGTTCCAGAATGAGTTCTGAAGAAGCAGGCCAAGCAGTAGCCGATGGCGAAGAGACCGAATCTCGCATGGGATTGAAGGTCGAGATCAAGGAAATGGGTGCTTGTCGCAAGCACATTTCTGTCACTGTTCCGGAAGCTGATATTCGCACAATCCGCGACGAAGCGCTGGGTGAATTGGTTAAAAAAGCAGAAGTTCCTGGCTTCCGCGTCGGTAAAGTGCCGATGGCGTTGCTGGAAAAACGATTCAAGAAAGAGATCACGGCCGACATCAAGCAAAAAGTGTTGATGGCCAGTCTTGAGCAGCTTTCGGACGACAGCAAAATCGAGCCGATCAGCGAGCCGCGAATCGACGTTGAGAGTCTGGACATTCCCGATACAGGCGACTTTCATTACGAATTTGAAGTGGAAGTGCGACCTGAATTCGATCTGCCGGACTACACGGGCATTGAGATCAATCGCTCCGTCGCCGAACCGACAGCGGAAGAAATGGACGAGTATCGGGAGCAGTTCCTCGATTCTAATGCTGAACGCGTGACGGTCGATGAACCTGCAGCGGCGGGCGACTTCGTGATCTGTAACCTGAAGTTTGTGCATGACGGCAGGACCATTCGCGAAATCGCCGAACAGGGCCTGCGCGTGATGTCGCAACTGGACTTCCAGGACGCCGTTCTCGACGGTTTTGATAAGCTCATGGTTGGTGCGAAGGCAGGTGAGACTCGCACGGCAGACATTCAGATTTCCCTGCAGGCGCAGATCGTAGAAATGCGAGGCGAAACTGTCGTCGCGACGTTCGAAGTGACGGAAGTTCAGCAGTCCCGCAGGCCGGTGATCGACAAGGAGTTCTGCGAACGGCTGAATGCTGAAAACGAAGAAGATCTGAATAACAAGCTTCGCAGTTCGATGACTCGCCAGTTTGAATATCAGCAGCGTCAGGAAGCTCGCCGTCAGGTTCTGGACAAGATTTTGGCTTCGGCCGACTGGGATCTTCCGGAATCTCTGGTGCGTCAGCAAACTGAAAACGCACTGCGACGAGAATTGCTGGAGATGTCTCAGGGAGGTTTTACGCGCGAGCAGATCATGGCTCGTGAGAATAAGATCCGCCAGGATGCACTGGCCACAACGACGCAGGCGCTCAAAGAACATTTTGTGCTGGATAAGATTGCGACTGTCGAAGAAATTGAGTGCCTGGAATCAGATATTGATCGTGAAATGCTGATGATGTCGTTTCAGAGTGGTGAACCGCTCCGACGCATTCGGGCTCGCCTCGCAAAATCCGGCATGATCGAGAATCTTAAGGCACAGTTGCGGGAACGCAAAGCTGTGGATTTCATCCTGCAACGAGCAACGTTTGTGGACGTGCCACGGGAACCACAGAAGAAACAGGATCAGGCATCAGCTCGTTTTGCCATCTGTGGTAACATGAATTCCAGCCTGATTGATGATTCTGGATCAGCCACAGCCTCAGCTTCCGCTGACGACGAATCCAAATAAACTTGACTGTTCTATAGCGACAGGCGCGCGTAGGATTACGCGGCGCCTGTTTTTGTTTGCAGAAGCCAGATTATATTTTTCAACGACGCCAATGAATACAGCAGGATCAAGCGCATGAAGGACCCGCGATTCGATTACACGCCGATGGCCGCACGAGAATACTCATCCCAGCGTCAGATGACGGTCGGTGATCTGTTGCTCGACAATCGGATTATCTTTCTCGATGGACCGATTCATGATGGCAGTGCCAATCTGGTCATCATGAAAATGTTATTTCTGCAATCAGAAAACCGGCATCAGGACATTCATCTGTATATCAATTCGCCGGGCGGTTCCGTCACGGCGACTTTGGCGATTTATGACATCATGCAGTTCATTGAATGCGATGTCGCGACATACTGCGTGGGCCTGTCAGCCAGCGGCGGCGCAATTCTCGTCGCAGGCGGCACGACAGGAAAACGCTTCGCCCTCAAACATTCCAAGGTCATGATTCATCAACCGTACGGTCAGGTGGGCGGGCAGGTTTCGGACATCGAAATCCAGGCACGCGACATTCTGGCCGCACGACAGTTGCTCAACGAAATCCTGGCCAGTCACACGAAGCAGCCGGTTGAGAAAATCGCCAAAGACACGCAGCGAGATCACTATCTCACGGCA
>JAYTAK010001416.1:0-5415 GCA_043737515.1 Candidatus Kuenenia sp.
GCCTCCGCGCGACGAACTCGAGTGCAACGCTGGACGTACTATATCCGGTCATTGAAGGAACGATCGATCAGCGACTCTATCGCACTGTGAAGACCCGAGAAAAATGGCTGGAATTCCTGCTTGGTGCGCCACGCAATTTTGATGACGACAATTTCAATGGAACTCCACCATCGCCGATTCCCAACAGACTGGCAGCAGAGTTGAGAATCGATCTTTCTCCGAGCTTGAGCTTCGAGCAACAACCTCACGGCATGTAGTCCCGAAAGTCATGCAGTGGCGCATTAAAGTCGGGTGCCATGTTGCGAATCAATTCCACAAGTTTCGCTTGAGCAGCTTCGATGGAGATTGTGGACTGGTACGAATCGCGCTAATGAATTCGTGTTCATGTCGGGCATGGCGAACCTCATGTGTCCCCGTTGTGGTTGAGGTCGTTCTTTGAGAACCGATCAGAAACGGTCGCGATACCTCGCGACCGTTGACGCCGTTGCTGCCCCAGACCATGGAGTTTTCGCGATTCGTTTGACCAACATCCTGCATCACAACCCTCACTCACAGCAGCACGATTGGCTCTCAGACCCCGTGTTACACTCCCAAGCCGGATATCTACCCGGATCTCTTTTCGCAAGAGCTTGTCAGAATACCGATGCAGTCCGGATCATCTCAATAATTGAACAACTGTGCCTGCTTGTAGACGTTGCCGGTTGCCTGATTCATCGCGCGCTGTACGATGCCCTTGCTGTTGCTGGTCAGGCGTCGGCCTTTGATGGCCCGCGCGACCATCTTGTGAGTCAATTGTTCAGTGGATGCCTCAACGAGGTCGTGCGGCTTCAGGTGCAGTTGCTGCATGAGGTCGGCGATCGGCTGTGGTCCAAAGTCGCGTGCGGTGTCGTCTGTCATCCACGGAATCTAGCGGAACGGTAACCCTGATGACCAGCGCCAGAACGGAACTTCCTGTTGCCGATGTCATTGTCGATGAAATTCCGAACACTGGCGTTTTTAACATGGCCATGGACGCCGCGTTGCTCCAATTGGCAGCAGAACGCGAACGGAGCGTCGTTCGGATTTATCAGTGGTCTGAGCCGACGGTGACGCTGGGTTATTTTCAGGGTTCAGGGCAATCCGTGGAATCACCATTCCCGAGGCTTCCTGTCGTCCGGCGCCTGAGCGGTGGTGGCGCAATTTTGCACGATCAGGAGATTACTTACTCACTGGTCCTGTCGGCTGCACATCCAGCGCGACAGGATCCGTCTGCCGTTTACCAGACGATTCATCGGGCGATTATCAGGCTGCTGGCCACGGCAGGTGTGCCGTGCCAGTTACGAAGCGAGTTCGATGCGGTCAACGCCAACGCGGCGTTCAGCTTGAAAGCGGCGGTCACAGGCGCGGGCACTGACGCAGGAACGAAAGCGGAACCGTTTCTCTGCTTCCTGCGAAAGAATGCGAATGACATCGTGCATGCAACGGGCAACAAGATCGTCGGCAGCGCACAGCGACGACGCAAGGGTGTGACGCTGCAGCATGGCAGCATCATTCTGAAAGCATCGCGAGTCGCGCCCAAGCTGCCCGGAATTGTTGACCTGGAACCCAGTTTTTCAGACGCCGAATTCCTGCGGTCATTGCCGGACGTGATTGCTAGTGCCATCAGTCATTCAATGGATTTGCGAAGTTATTCGGGGGAAGAGCATTCACTCGCAGCAACGCTTGCATCCGAAATGAGATGAAACCCGCTGAGGCAGATTTCTGGAATCCCACCGGAAGATTTCGAAAATGGCCGTTTCTGGATCAGAGGCACTCCTGCCAACAGCCGAAACAACTGGATACGGCGTCGCAGAATTGAGGTGCCGGGACGGTAGCTCCCAGCCGACGCGATCTTCTGAAAAACTCGCATTTTATCCAGTTTTTTCAGTTTCTAAGTGCATAACAGCAGTACCGTCGCACGGTGAAAATGCGTTGGCAGACTTTAACGACTGGGATTGATCAGGCGATTGCCCCTCACATGAAAATTGCAATTTGTTGCCCGAGGACGGCATTTGATACTGGCAGACGTGCGCGGGATTGTTAAATTCATTACTCTAACGCGAACTGTTCCTGTTTACCTTCCTGAGATCGCCTGTTCGCGTCCTTCTCGGAGGGGTATGCATTCCATCGGAGCACCATCTTTATGGTTTCTGCGGAACTGAAAGTTGTCGGCGGAAAACACGTCGGCCAGGTGATTCCTTTGAATCGCCGTAAGTTTTTGATCGGTCGCGAGCAGGATTGCCAGCTTCGCCCCAACAGCGAAATGGTCAGTCGCCATCACTGCGTCTTCAGCGTGGACGATTATTCCGTCCGCCTGAGAGACTTGGGCAGTACGAACGGCACGCTGGTGAATGGCGAGCGAATTCGGAAGGACGTTGTCCTCGTTGCCGGAGACATCATTGTCATCGGCAATCTGGAATTTGAACTGGTCATCCGACCCGGCGTTACGGCTGTCGAATCTGATAGTGCAGTGCTTCCGGCCTTGCCTGCGACCGCTCCGACTGTATCGAACGAAGATACTCAATTCACGGACAAAACCGTTTACGAAATGCCAGCAGTGTCACCCGCTGTCGCTGCAGCGATTCCGAATCCGGCGGTAGCCGCCCCGATGCAGCAACCGGCGCAGGTCGCGAATTCCGGCGACACCACTGTGCTGAACATGCCTCAGATGATGCCCGGCCAGTATCCCTATCAGCAGATGATGCCGCAGATGGGCTATCCCGGTGGCATGTACGGCGGTTATCCGTATCAGCAGCCCATGATGCCAGGTTACGGGCAAATGTATCCGCAGATGATGCCGCAGATGATGCCGCAAATGGGTTATCCAATGCAGGGCGGAGTCATGCAGGCGCCCCCAACGGCACCTGAACCTCCAGCCGCAGCAGCCGGACCTTCTGTCATTCTGCCAAATCCCGAAGACACAGGTGCCAAAGAATCCGACGTTGCAAAGGGCAGTTCGGGATCGTCGCCCAAGGATACCGAAAAGCCAACGGGCGCAGCGGACGCGATCATTAAACAGTACATGGGGCGACGCTAAAACGGTTTACCCTGCAAAATTCACGTCAACGGGCTTTGCGAACTGTTCGCCAGGCCCGTTGTCATTTGATGACTTCAATCCTGGAAACAACGCCATGGCAGATCCCAGCGACGTTCAGCGAAAATACAAGGAGTTTCTTGATCTTCTTCCGCTGACATTGACTTTGGCAGGACTGCCGCCGAGTGACCACGGACGCTATTTCACCGCCGAGCAGATCGAATCGCGATTGTTCACCATTCGCCACGCATGGAAAGCGGCTCGTCAGGTCACCCGAGAATGTATCCAGCCTGGTTCAGTTCAGCAGGCTGCGTCATCTTCGGAAGTCGGTTGAAGCGGGGGCGTGACACAGATCCTTTGCCGCGCGAACAAGACCGTTGGCATCCAGGCCAAGTTCTGCCAGCAACTCATCGCGGTCTCCGTGTTCCACGAATGAGTCCGGGATGGCCAGAATCCGGAAGCGTTCAGTATTGAGCCCCTGCCGACTGGCAGATTCGAGGACAGCACTACCGAAACCGCCCATGAGGGCGTTTTCTTCGATCGTGATGACGAAGCCGGTGGCGGCGGCTTTGGCAATGACCGACTCATCAACAGGTTTGACAAATCGCGCGTTCACAACGCCGACACTCAGACCTTCGCTGCGAAGTTGCTCGGCGGCCGCAACTGCTTGAGACAGCATCGTGCCGCAGGAGAGAATATTTCCGTCCTGGCCCCATGACAGGACTTCAGCCTTCCCCAACTGAACAGGTGCCACATCGCGCGCGACCTGTTCCACCTTCGTCTTTGGATAGCGAATCGAGACCGGTGACGTGCTTTCCAGTGCAAAGTCCAGCATCGCGCGGATTTCCAGTTCGTCGCCGGGTGCCGTCACAATCATGTTCGGAAAGATTCGCATGTAGCTGTTGTCGAACACGCCGTGATGCGTCGGCCCGTCGGGGCCGCACAAGCCAGCTCGATCAAGACAGAAGATGACCGGCAGATTCTGCAGCGCGACTTCCTGGAAGATCTGGTCAAAGCTGCGCTGCAGGAACGTGCTGTAGATATCCACAATCGGCTTCATGCCCGACTTGGCCATGCCTCCGGCAAAAGCCACGGCGTGGCTTTCACAGATCCCGGTGTCGAAGAAGCGATCGGGGAATTCATCGCGAATCCGTTCCAGCTTGTTCCCCGCACACATCGCAGCGGTCAGGACACAGACTCGTTCGTCTTCGCTCATCGCTTCGTGTATTGCGTCCGACATTACTTCGGTGTATGAGATTTCGGACGACTTTTTGACCGGGACAATTTCATTGTCGGTATCGCGTTTGAACGGCGAGGGAGTATGGAACTTCACCGGGTCCTTGCAGGCAGGTTCGAAACCGTGACCTTTTTCGGTGAAGACATGCAGCAGCACCGGCCCCTTCACGTCGCGGACCAGCTCCAGATACCGACGCAGCGATTTGATATCGTGACCATCGACCGGGCCGATGTAACGGAATCCCATTTCTTCAAACAGCATCCCGCCGTGCAGAAATGATTTCAACGCATCCTTAAAACCACCCAGCATCTTTTCCGTGGATTCACCGACCAGCGGCACTTTGTTCAACAGCCACGAGACATCGCGCTTCAGCCCGTTGTAAAACGGCGCGACTCGTGCCTTGTCCAGATAGCTCGCCAGCCCGCCGACGCGCGGACAGATGCCCATCTTGTTGTCGTTCAGAATCACCAGCAGATCTTTCTTCAGACCGGCGGCATTGTTCATGGCTTCGAACACAATCCCCGACGGCAGCGCACCGTCACCGATGACGGCCACAGATTTTCGACCGTCTTTGAACAGCAGGTCATCGGCGGCTTTCATGCCAAGCACCGTCGAAACACTGCTGCCGGCATGGCCAGTGACGAAGAGGTCGTATTCACTTTCCGCAGGGTTCGGATATCCCATCAATCCGCCGCGACGACGAATACTGGAGAACTGATCAAAGCGTCCGGTGATCAGTTTGTGAGGATAGATCTGATGGCCCGTGTCCCAGATGAGGCGATCTTTGGAGAAATCAAATGTCAGATGCAGCGCGATGCAGAGTTCGACCACGCCGAGATTGCTGGCAAAGTGCGCCGCGCGGTCGGACACGATCGTGAGCAACGCTTCGCGAATCTCAATCGACAACCGGACAAGATCCGTTTCGCTCAGTGCGCCCAGATCTTTCGGAGATCGGATACCGCTTAGAATTTCAAATGACATTCTTGTCTCTTACCTGTGTTTTCCAAAACAGTTCCCGGTGGCCAGCGCCATTCCGCTCAGTGATCGCGTTCCACAATAAATCGAGCCAGTTCCCTCAGCCATCGTCCGCGATCACCAAAGACGGCAACCGCATCGCATGCTTCCT
>JAYTAK010001417.1:0-12482 GCA_043737515.1 Candidatus Kuenenia sp.
GAAAGTTTAACGCATTGTGGCCAAATCCGGAGTGACTGGAACCAGAGACGGGCAGGGTTGTGGCAACTCGGTGCAAGGCTGCGATTCCTGTAGCTTGGAAATTCATGTCCGAGATATTGACCAAACAAGGTCGCATTATCGAGCGGCTGTCACGGTCAAATAACAATCGCTTCGACCGTGTTTTATGGCCACGCGACGGACATGAATGTCCATCCTACATTCGATCAAGACGCCCGAGCGTCACCCACATGTTCCTACTGATCGTGCCAATTGTAGACGCTGTGTCTAATGTTGTCGAGTTGCCTTCTGGTCTTGCAAACAGTCAAATACTCCGGAATCCACGATACCAGACTCTTGATTACCAGATGCGAACGGTGACCGGCGATGTACCACAGAATCAACCCTTTCCTGAATTCGCTGACTCTGCTGTTGGCGATGTTCGTTCTGTCCCGGCATGTGGCAGCGGACGATTCATCGTCTCCACCAACGCTCACGCGCGGACCGTATCTGCAGCTTTCGACGCCATCATCCGTTTCGATTGTCTGGCGCACCGTCGGCGAGACTCAGCCTGTTGTTCGATACGGACTCGATCCAGCGCGACTGGATCAGACACTGGCAGTCGCATCGATCCTTGTCAGACGAGTGCCGCAAGATGGCGAGGCAGCAAATGACCTCAGTCTTCATTCCGCTCCCGCAGGAACAGTGCAGTACGACGCAACTCTGACGGGGCTCGAAACTGGCGCCACGTATTACTACGCGATCGGTAATGGAGCCACAACACTCGCCGGTGGCGACGCCGATCACTTCTTCCGGACTCATCCTGAACCAGGCAAAGCGAAACCCGTTCGTGTTTGGATTATTGGAGACTCCGGTACGGGTGACGAACGTCAGGCCGCCGTCTATCAGGCGATGCGGGATTATGTGACGAAGCAGACGCATCCGCTGGATCTGTATCTGCATGTCGGTGATATGGCGTATCCAACAGGAACGGACTCACAATTCCAGACTGCGTTTTTCGATGTCTATCAGCCCACACTTCGGAACACGGTCTGCTGGGCTTCGATGGGCAATCACGAGGGGATCACGTCAAAGGGATTGCTGGGAGTTGGTCCGTATTACGATGCCTACGTCTGCCCGAAACGCGGCGAAGCGGGTGGTCTGGCGTCGGCCAGCGAAGCGTTTTATGCGTTTGACTACGCCAACGTGCATTTCATCTGTCTGGATTCCCATGACCTCGACCGTGCCCCGACCGGCGTGATGGCTCAGTGGCTGCGCGCTGACCTGGAAAAAACAAAGTCTGACTGGATCATCGCGTACTGGCATCATCCGCCGTATACGAAAGGTTCGCACGACAGCGACAAGGAAGAACAGTTAATTGAGATGCGGGAACTGATCATGCCGATTCTGGAAGCCGGCGGTGTGGATCTGGTTCTGACGGGCCATTCGCACATCTATGAACGTTCCATGCTCATTGACGGAGCCTATCAGACGCCGACAACAGCCGATGGCGTCGTGCTGGATGACGGCGACGGCAATCCGACCGGTGACGGGCCTTATCGCAAGAGCAAGGGTTTGCATGCGCATCAGGGAACCGTGCAGGTTGTGACTGGTAATGGTGGTGCCAAGGTGAGTCGTCTGGGGACGTCGCCGGTGATGAAACAGGTCATCGTCGAATACGGCTCAACAATTCTGGATATCGATGGAGAGACTCTGACGGGCGTGATGGTGAATCGTGGCGGCGAAACACGCGATCTGTTCAGCATTGTCAAGCAGGGCTCCGTGGTGCCGGCGATTGTGAAGTCGCCGAGAACTCTGCCTCTCTACACAGTGGCGATTGACAAGCCAAAAGTGGAGAAATCAGAGCTGACACCCTTTCCTAAGAATGCGGTGGAACTGATCAAGCCGAACTCCGCATGGGACTATCTCGCCGGAAGTCATCCTCCCGAGAAATGGACGGCCATTGCGTTCATCCCGAACGACGCGGGCGGCTGGAAATCCGGAACGGTCGGCATCGGTTACGGCGACAGTGATGACGTGACGGAACTCAAGGACATGGAAAAGAAATACACGGTCGTCTATGCGCGCAGCGAATTCGAGCTGCCGCCCGGCGAAAAAGAAAAGATTGGCGAACTGGGCCTCGCGATCAGTTACGACGATGCGTTCATCGCTTATCTGAACGGACATGAAGTCCTGCGCGTGGGTGTTAAGGAAGGACACGGCGCGAACGCGAATCAGGTTGAAAGCCATGAAGCAGAAGGGTACGAATATTTCTCGCTGAAAGACGCAAAGCAGTATCTCACGGATGATGACAACATCCTGGCGATTGAAGGCCACAATACCGATGTCAGCAGCAGTGACTTCACGCTTGATCCGTACCTTTTGGCTGTTCCGCGAGCACCAGCCCCATGACCGCACCAGGCATCGACAACCGTAGGGTGGGACTGGCGGCCGACAGGCCGCGCCGGTGCACCATTTCGTTCAGCGCGATTCTCGTGATCATGCTCATACTCCCACAAACGGCCATCGCGCATGACGGCCCGGAGGAAGTCACCGCGTCCCTGAACGCCGCCATCCTTAAAAGCGGCCCGACAGCCGATCTGCTCTTTCGTCGGGCCTGTGAATTTCGCGCGATGCGAGATTACAAACACGCGGCGGCGGATCTGGGCTATGCCCTGCGGCTGGACAGCTCGATGGAGATCGCTCGGCTCGATCTGGCAAGACTCCAGTTACAACTGCTGAAATCGCCGTCAGCGCCCGGACGCGGAGCGTCTGCTGTCGGTGAGCCACTGAAGACCATCGAACCGTTATTGAACAGCAAGGATGCCTCGATCCGTATCGCCAGTCTGGCGCTGCGAGGAGAGATTCAGCTCGCTGCCGGCAACTGGTCATCCGCCATTGAGGATCTGTCGGTCGCCCTGGAACATCGGCCAGAAGTCCAGTGGTATCTCTGGCGTGCGGAGGCACAACAAAGCAGCAATCAGCACGTCGCGTGTGTCGAAGGGCTGCGTGCCGCCGATGCTGCAACGCAAAGCCCGGTGATCAAGGCCGCGTTGTGCGACGCTCTGATTGAAGCAGTTGAACACGTCACCGTCTCAGACACGACGTCTGCTGAGCTGATCGAGGAAGCGACGAGCATCATCAATCTGGAACTCAGCACATCCCGCCTCAAGAGTGCATGGCAGATTCGACACGCCGAACTTTTTCTGGTCTGCGGTCATCGGCAACTCGCTGAACCTGAACTGCATGCAGCGATTGAAGAACTGAACGCACGTCTTCAGACGGAACGCCCCGATCCCGCGTTAGTGCGGGATCATGCACGAGCCGTCAAATTGCTGAATCCGTGATCTACGTGGGGTAAGCTTCCAGCTTGCCATCGCATTCTGAAAACGCCATTTGTTTTGAGAAAACCTGACAAGCTGGAAGCTTATCCCACTGTACATCAACACGCAGCCAGCGGCGGACGACCTCACCGGTATTGGGTTCAATGTGACAGCGGCTGGTTGCGGTCACGCGACGCAAAGACTCACGTTACTTTGCAGCGCGGCGTTGGCGGAAGAGCCACGGGACCAGTCCGTCGTTGTCGGCATAAGCCGGGGTCCATGAATTGTGTCCAACGCCGGGCAGTTCCACGTAGATCGGATGCCCACCTGCGTCAGTCAATGCCTTCACCGCGCTCCGGCTGCGATCAGGAAGAACGACGTTGTCATCGCTGCCATGTACGATCCACAGCGGCGTATCCTTCAGCGCGCTGACTTTCGTCGGATCGGCGGCTCCGCAGATGGGAGCGATCGCGGCGAACAGGTCGGGATGGCGGATGGCCAGGTCAAATGAACCGAATCCGCCCATGGACAAACCGGTCAGGTAGACGCGATCCGGATCGATGGCCTCCTGTTCGAGAGTTGTCTTAAACATCTGGATCACCGTCTGAAGTTGTTCGGTCGGAGTTTCCTGCATCGTCGGGTCTTCAGGGATATTCCAGTCGAAATTCATCCATCGGTGGTCGTCGCGACACTGCGGGGCGAGCACAAAACAGGGGAAGCGTTCACGGTAACGTGGCTGGGCCATTTGAGTCGGCAAATAGTACAGTTGTTTCTGATTGTCAATTCCGCGTTCGCCGGCTCCGTGAAGGAAGATGACGAGCGGATATTTCTGATCTGCTTCGATCACGGCTGGCTTCATCAGTCGATAGTGAAACTCTTCGTCTGTGTATTCGCCACCCGTGAATCGAATCGATTTGTCTTCGTAAACACTGAGCGGATCGACCTGTGGTGTTTCCGCCGATACAGCTTTGCCGACCACATGATCGCGCCACAGCCAGATCAGTGATTCCGGAAGAATGACCCCGCCATGCTTCCCGCTGTGTTCGCCTGTGCCACCGACAAACTTGTAGTCATAGCCTTTGAACTTCAGGGCTTTTTCCATCTGCAGATTCGCCAGCCACCAGTTGCCGTGTTCGTTATCCAGATCATTCTCGCCGTCCTGCAGAAACACACGGATCGGTTTGCGGTCAGTCTTGCGAATCATGGCTTCGTAGTTGTGACCGCTGCGGATATTCGTAAAGCTGCCGACATGACTCAGCACCTTGCTGAACCATTCCGGATGTTCCCATGCTGCAGTGAACGCACAGATGCCTCCGCTCGAAATGCCGCAGATCGCGCGGTCATCAGCGTTGGCTGAAACGTTAAGCTTGTGTTGCGTCACAACATGCGGCAACAGTTCCTCGACCACAAAGCGTGCATACTGATCACTCAGCGTGTCGTATTCGAAACTACGATTGTCCGGACGCCAGCGGTTTTCGGGAATCACATCTCCCTTATGACCAGGATTGATGAACAGGCCAATCGTAACGGGCATTTCACCGCGATGAATCAGGTTGTCGAACACGATTGGAACGCGAAACTGCCCTGCTTCTTCCACGTATGTGTGCCCGTCCTGGAACACCATCAGACAGGCAGGCTGCGTGCCATCGTACTGAGCCGGAACGTAAACAAAGTATTCTCGCTTCGTGCCTTCGAAGACTGTGCTGACCCATTCATGTTTCGTCACGACGCCTTTGGGCAAATCACCCTGTCGTTCTGAATCAGGACCGAGCACATACTGCGCGTCGCCATTCGGCGGCTGACCAAACGCGGATGATGACGCCACAACAGCGGCGAGCACCCCGATGATCGTCGCCACGCTGTGAAAAAGTGAACTGTGGAATTCAAAGATCATCGTTCATTCCCTGGTGGTTTTCGTTCGGATACACAGATCGCCATTTTATTCGTTTAACGGCAAGCCGCAGGCGTCGTTGTAACGTTGCGCCTACGCCTGCGGCTCGCCGTTAAACGAATACGCAGCCTTGCGACATTGCAGATTTCGGGGCGTGAACAGGAATGCGAGTGGAAGGAGCCACCTCGCCTGCATCGACCCAAAACAAAAAAACAGCAGCCTGAGGAACAGGCTGCTGTCGTTGTGTGTCGCGGTTTACGGAGAACCGCAAATCGCTGCCTGGTTTTGGACTGCTACTCGGCTTTTTCCTTTGGCTTGTCGGCTTTCTTGTCAGCCGCCTTTTCAGCTTTTTCGGACTTCGGTTTATCTGTTTTCGGTTTGTCTTTTGCATCACCGTCTTCAGACTTCTTCTTGACAGCCACAAACGCTTTCTTAAACGCTGCTTCTGCAAAGATCATTTCCAGTTTCTTGTCGGCCTCAGCGCTGTCCACTGCACCCTTACACTTTTCACAACAGAAGCGCACGTTGACCTTGGCGACCTTGGTTGACTGTTCCTTCACAAAATCCGCGCCAGAGATCGGGCACTTCGTCTGTTTGAACTGCTTGGTCTGCACCAACTGGTGGTTGGCTTTGACTTCGAATTTTGCTGGTTCAGCTTCAAACTTTGCTTTGCACTTATCGCAGCAGAAGTAAACTTCCTTCTCTTTGTAAGCAGTGAATTGTTCCTTGACTGCTGCTTTGCCGGAGACAGGACATGTGGCAGTGAACTTGTCTTCGTCGTCCTTCTTGTCGTCGTCCTTCTTGTCGTCGTCCTTCTTGTCGTCGTCCTTCTTGTCGCCGTCTTCCGACTTGGCCTCTGCTTTTTCCGTCTTTACAGGCTTGTCTTTCTCGTCTGCGGTCGTCGCTGCAAGGGAGTAGACAGAGGCAATCGCGAACATCAATAAAATTGACCATCGAACCATGAGAGAGTGTCTCCTTAAAGTACTGGTGTTAAGTGATTCCGGACTAAACTCAATGGAACCCCCCAAGCAATTCCCTGGTCGGGTTTTCCTGCACAATCACTTTGTGCAATTCGCAGCCGTTTGTCAACCCTGCCGATCAATTCATCCTTCAAAATGCGAGTCAGCTCCAAACGGACTGAGACCTCGTTTTGCCTCTTGCGAAACTGGCTGACCAAGCGGACAATTGATCGCAGAGGCCATCGGCGGCAGAACAGGTCCATGTCCGGCGAGGAAAAGACGAGAATTTGGCGTCGCTGATATTGCTGAAATTCAAAACGCGCCTGAATTCCCGCAGATCCTGTTTCCGAGCCGGAACGGTCGTCTCGCCCCGCACCTTATCCTTATCCATTGTTGAAGAAAAACTCACCCAGATCTGAGGCTTTGCCATGATCACATTTCCCGCCGCTGTCTTCACGGGGATTCCGCTGAGGCGATCGCTTTCTCTGGCTTCGATCCTGTGCGTCCTGAGTTGTGGAACGGCCAGTCTGGCGCAGCACCATTCCGGGCACTTTCACAGTCCTGGATCTGGCGGAGTTCACCACGGCGGCATGCATTACGGAAACGCTGTTGGCGGATTTCAGACGAACGGCCCGGCGATCTATGGCGGACCGGGACTGGTGCAGCAGCTTGGCGGCGGCGGAGCCTTCAACAACAATGGTGTCTACAACGGTTCAGGGCCGCTCAATGGTCCTTACCAGTACAACTACGGTGGATTTAACGCGAGCGCTCCGCTGGGTGGCTTCAACGCGAACGCTCCTCTTGGAGGCGTATCGTTCGGCAATGGTTTTGGTACGGCGACTTATTCACAAAGGAACTTCGGGGTAACGACGTATGGCGTCTCTGGCGGCGGATTTGGTGGGATCAATTGTGGGCCCAACTATGGAATCGGGTACGGTTCGCCCGTCATCTTTTCCACGCCGATTTACAACTACTCTCCGTCTGTGTTCGGATATGGTACTGGAGTCTTCAGTCCGAATTTTCCTTCCGGCAACTATATCTCCAACGGCTATATTGGCTTCGTTCCTTCCGGTGGCTACAACTTTGGAGGCTATTCGGGCTGGCCGAATGCGACCTGTATAAATCCGTACTTCGCCGGTGCCGGGATTGCTCCAACTGTTCTGTTGTTGAACATGAATCTGAACATGCAGCCCGTTGTGCCGGCCTCAAGTTCGTATTCTTTGATTGATCCGCGCATGATCGATATGCTGGCACCAGCGCCAGATCCGAATGCGATGAATCTTAACAGAGTTGAAGTTCCTCCGATTCCACAGCCTGCGGAACACGGTGATCAACCCGTGCTGCGGGATGCGCCACAGTTGCCGCTTCCGACGGATGGCGACCCGGTATTGAATGAATTCAACGCGATACCACGCGACGAGAAAATCTCCTCGCTGGCGGAAAAGATTCAGAGCCTGCGATATCAGGCAAGCGGGGACGATGCGTTTCACAAATCGGACTACGCGACAGCGGACGTGTTTTATGCGACAGCCATCAAGACTGCTCAGGATCGCCGGGCTCCCTATCTGCGGCTGGCAATGGTCAGAATCGCGCTGGCTGATTTTCCGAACGCCGTCAGTTACCTGAAGACCGGACTGGCGATGGAAAGCGATCCCTCGCGACCATGGTGTACCGCCGAAGAACTCTATGGCCAGAAAGTGGCCGAACGCGCTCGCTCGCATGGAGGACCGCTGTGGAACTGGCTGGCCAAACGTCCGTTGTCCGCTGATCGGCTCCTGCTGGCGGGCACTTTTCAAAAACTGCGAGGCTACAACAAAACTGCCGATGAGATGCTGGCCCTGGCGAGCCATCAGGGGACGGAAGCGATTCTGGTCACCGAAGTGATGCAGCTGGCCGCCACCGATATCGGTCCGCGTGCCGTCGCGGATGATCTGGAGCAACTGGTTGAACAGGCCTCGGCTCGGAACGAATCGTCTGCGGTACCGTCGAGTGATCCACTCAATAAGAGCAGAGTCGAACAGGCGGGCGGAATTTTCCTGCGCGGCGACGATGTCGCCGCGGGCACGGATGATGCAGATGCTCCACCGCCGTTGCCGATCCCCACGCCGGTTGCCGGTGCAGATGAAACTCCGGCGCCGTTTGAAATCCCGTTGCCTGAACAGAATTGAACGGCAATTGCCTGACCACGGGAAGAGGCTGCATTGGGCACGTCAGAATCCGAGACATTCAATCCCTACGCCGCGCCGCTGGTCGGACTGGAAACGGTCGATCCGTTTCAGCAGGACGATACGCGGATACGGCAGCAGTTTATTGACTGCGAAGCGAATGTGCTGTCGATCGCCGGGTTCTTGATTCTCGGCGGACTCATAACCGGCGTCTTTGGAATCCTTTCGCCTCTGTGGGTCGCAACGGGAGATATTCAGAACCTTGCTTTCGCCGCCTTTTTTGGTGTGCTCGCGTTGTTGGGAATAGCGCAGGTGATTATCGGAGTCCAGGTTCGACGCTTTCGGCCTCGAGCCAGAATTGGCGCAATTATCTTTTGTGTGCTTTGGTTATTGTTCATTCCAGTCGGGACAGTTATCGGTGGTGCCTGCTTGTGGTATCTTGTTCGCCCGGCTGCGAAATATGTCTTCACTCAGGAATATCGTGACGTCATCCGGCGAACACCGCATGTTCAGTTTCGAACGTCGGCGGTGTCATGGGGAATCCTGATTGCTGTTGTGCTGGGGCTTGCCGGATTGATCTTGGTCGCCAACCTGCGCTACTGAGCCAGCCACTGTTGCTCAAACCGTTATCGTGGCCGAGGATTCACGAATACCCAGCAAACCGCCCCGACTAAATAGACACCCGCGAAGAGCAGAAGCACAAGATTCCAGTTGGCCGTAACCTGAAACAGCTTCCCCACCACGACCGGGCACGCAGCGGCCGCCAGGTTGCCCACCATGTTCATCAGTCCAAAGACCTGAGGCACTCGTGACCCGCCGATATCTATCGTGGCCGCGAACGCACACGGTCCTGCGAGAGCAGCGAAAAAAGAGCCCAGCGTCAGCATCGCGACCGCCAGTTCTGCGTTCTTCACGAACCAGGCGGCGAGAATCAACAATGAACACGCTCCCAGCGCCGCCGCTCCGACACCGCTGCGACTGAGACGCAAAGCACCCGTACGTCGCCAGATCCAGTCCGTCAGCATCCCACCGAAAATGCAACCCGTCAGTGTGCCCGCAAAGACAAGACCCTGCAGATAGCCTGATTGTGCCACAGAAACGCCGCGTGTCTGCTGCAGAAACGTTGGAAACCAACTCGCGAAAAACATGTACCCGCTGGCTCGACAGATTTGCTGACCACACAGCCATAACATGACCGGACTGAACGCGATGGTCAGCAGCCCCGCCCAATCACTGTCTGCCGGTGACGGATTCACATCGCTCTGATTCAGATCGATCACGTTGCGACCTGCACGGATCAGTTCCAGCTCTCCTGAATTCACAGCAGGAGTCAGCTCCGGTCGATCACGAAACCAGAACATGAACCCAACCGCCCACAAAATTCCCGGCACGGCAAACGCTACGAACACCCACCTCCAGCCCAGCGCAAGCATCAGCACTCCAACGATCCCGCTGGTGATGATTGCACCAACCTGCATTCCTGCGGTGAAAACGCCGCAACCCAAAGTGCGATGTGCGAGCGGCATCCAGTGGCCGATGGAATTGCACGCCGCAGGAAACACCCCCGCCTGAGCGACCCCCATGATCAACTGGGCGACGATCAACAGCCAGAATCCCGGGGCGATTCCGATACCAATCATGGCTACGGACCAGCCGACGGCAAAGACCGCCAGGGCAATTCGCGGCCCGACACGTTCTGAAAACCATCCGCAGGGAACCTGAAATATGGCGTAGGTCCAGAAAAACGCGCCCATGAACCAGCCGGACTCTTCCAGCGTCAGGCCTAGATCGCCGCGAACCGTGCTTTCTGGCACGCTGACCGCACTCCGGCACAGATACGACAAGGCCGCCGCGACTGTGAGCCACGCAAGAACTCGGTAGCGCACCGTGGTGGGACTGCCTGTCATCAGGTGACCGCCTGGAGTCTGGCAAACAGCCGATCGACTTCTGCTTCTGTCTCTCTGTCGAGCTTCCAGCCGACGGGCTGAATCTGATGCGTGTTGACGAAGATCCCACGTTTCTTCAGCAGATATTTTTCGATCGCCAGAAATCCGTCCAGTCCGCCCTGAAGCTGCAACGCAACCAGGGCGCAGATCGGAAGTGACAATTGGTAAGTCCGTTCCTCGTCGCCAGCCTGCAGTGCTCTCCAGAGAGCCACGATACTGTCCAGCAAATCGGTTCCCGGCATCGTTCCCACGACCCCGCGGCGGTAGCAATCGACGAGATTGATTCCGCCCGACCCTTCAAAGATCCGAGCCTGACCCTGCGACGCATCGCGAAGCTTCGAAAGATTGGGACCAAGCGGACTGGCTTCGGGTTTGAAACAGATCCGCTGCTCGCCGAATTCTTCGAGCAAACTCAGATACACGCTCATATCGATCGCCGCGCCGACGTAACTGGATGCGTCCTGAACCACGAGCGGAATCGAAATACTGTCGGCGATTGCCGCAAAGTATTCCCGCGTCGCCGCGCTGCCCAGCCTGGTCGCCACCGGCGGGATTGCCATGACGGCGCTGGCCATATGCTCTGCGGCGTGCTCTGCATATTCTACGGCTTCGGCAATGCTCTCGGCACCGACGCTGACGACGCAGAAGCCCCGTCCCTGAGATGCCGCGCAAACTAACTCCACAAGTTCTTTTCGACGTCTGTAACCCAGCCGCAGCATTTCACTCACCATCGCCACGACAATGCCATCCGCGCCAGTCTCAAACGCCCAGTCGATCTCACGCTGTAACACCGCGCGATCGATCTCACCATGATCGGTGAACGGCGTGTGAAGCACGGGAAGCACGCCATGAAGCAAACCGCCGGTTGAACCACTCATAATTGATCTCTGACTTCTCACGAATCGCTAACGTAATTTCGGAAACTGCGAAGCTGATGAAGAATGCGAACAGGGAATGACTTGATGGGCAAATGGTACTCAAAGCCGGAATGGATGGATACTGAGCGAATTGATCGGCTCCAGTGTTCGGTCAGTCGTGCTTTGATGGATCGGGTGGCCGGGGTTGGACTGAGCGAAGCGAAGGAAGCCCCGGAGTTTCAGGCTGGTGCCCTCCAACCCTGGCCACCCAATGGCGATCTTTGAAATGTTGCTCTTCAGAATGCCGAACAAACGCCGCAACCGGAATCGCAACCGCCAGGCAAATCGAGGTGACAAGCCCTTCGTCACCTGGTAAACTCCATCGTCCCGCTGAGTGACCTCGATTGATTCCGCAGACTTTGGCCCAATTTCACGAGGCGGAAAAGTTCAACGCACGATCTATACGTCGGCTAATCGCCAGACGCATAGATCGCAATTCGTTAATTGTCGCAAACACGCGGGACCTCTCAACCTCGCTGTGTCTGCAAACTGTTACCTAAACACAAGCGACTCGCTAAATGCCACCGACTAAGAAGATGGACTCCGCGAGAATTGCGTTTCACATAGTGAACATCATCTCACCGCTTTCCCTCCTTATTGGTTTTTGGTACTACGACGTCATGTATGGCCACCGCCCTACTACTGCACTCGAGCGAAGTCTCGACACATTCGGAAGAGTCGTTGCCTACGGTGTGGCTGTTGGTATCGGTGGACTTCTTTGGTTTCTCACCTCTCGATATGGTCAATCGCGGCGTTCGCTGTTTATTGGTTCAATTATCCCTGTTGCTATAATTACAATCGTGACTGGATCCTTCATAAGTGAATTGTTGTACTGATGTTTGATAAAGCCTGCGGAATGGTGAGGCGTAGTCTTTGAAGCTGTCATGTTGGTTCCCCAGATATTCGAAGCGGCCAATTAACACATAAGGCATTGACTTCGCGAGTGCGGAGTGGGAGCGCGGCGTGACGAATCGGGTTGAGTGGAGTGGGTTGGTGGCGGTGCGAGCCATTCGGGCTGCTCAAGGCATTTGTTCAAGAAGACCGGTGAATTTTCAGCGGCAGGCGGCGTATGGGAAACGCAATTTGCAGCTTCGCTGCGAGTTGGCAGTTTTCAGTCGGCAATGGTCAGTGAATCTTGGCGCGGGCTTCGCCCGCAACCCAACGATAGGGGTAGGGAGGGCTGAAAGAATTCAGCTCCCCCTCCCTCCGAACCGTGCGGGCGGTTTTCCCGCACACGGCTCTCCAGTTAGTAGTTGCCGGAAACGGATTGAGCGAAACGGAAGT
>JAYTAK010001418.1:0-5415 GCA_043737515.1 Candidatus Kuenenia sp.
CGCTGTCACCTGAAAGACATTTTTCGTCGGCCAGAGTATCATGACGACTATGAAATCGCTGTTCGCTGCCATTGTGCAGTTCTTTTATCGCCTGCGGCACGGGATCACCCTGTCGAACAAGCCATATGAAGCGCAGGTCAATGCCGTCAATGCCCTGGCTGACAACACTGCCGCTCTCAGCGACAGTCAGCTTCGCGAAGGCTTCGAAACGCTGCGACAACAGGTCACAAACGGGATTGCGCTGAACGATCTCTCGGTGCAGGCGTTCGCCATCATCCGTGAATCCGCCCGTCGAACCGTGGCGATGCGCCCCTACGATGTGCAGATGCTGGCCGCGTTCGCGATGCAGGAAGGCAAGTGCGTCGAAATGCAGACAGGCGAAGGTAAGACTCTGGCTGCGGCAATGGTCATGAGCCTGCGAGCCTTGGCGGGATACGGCGTGCATGTTCTGACGTTTAACGATTACCTGGCAAAACGCGACGCCGAATGGATGGGGCCGCTGTATCGGTTTCTGGGACTTACGGTCGGCTACGTTGTGCAGGAAATGTCCCGTGAGGAGCGGCAGGCAGCCTACGGTTGCGATCTCACCTACGTCACGGCCAAAGAGGCGGGCTTTGACTTTCTGCGCGATCAGCTTTGTGCAAAACCGGAGCTACGGGTCCAACGCGGATTTCACTTCGCACTCGTCGATGAAGCGGATTCGATCCTGATCGATGAAGCACGAATTCCGCTGGTGATTGCGACCGAAGCCGAAAAGGACGAAACGGATCTTTATCAGATTGTGGACCTGATCCGACCGCTGCAGCAGGGAAATCATTTTGAGATCAAGTCGAGCGGCAGAAACATCAGTCTCACGGACGCAGGAGTCCGGTTGATGGAACGCCAACTGGGCGTTACTGAACTCCACAGCGAAGCCAATATGCATCTGCTGGCGAGAATCAACCTTGCGTTGCAGGCCGACATTCTGCTGACAAGAGATATCGATTATCTGGTGCGGAATGATGCCATTGAACTGATCGATGAATTCACTGGCCGAGTCGCTGAGAATCGCAAGTGGCCGGGCGGACTGCAGGCGGCTCTGGAAGCGAAAGAAGGTGTGAGAATTCAGCCGCAGGGCAGGGTGCTGAATTCGATCACGCTGCATCATTTTGTGGAGAACTACGCCGGTCTGGCGGGGATGACGGGAACCGCCAGTGAAGCAACCGATGAGCTGGACGAGTTTTATCGGCTGAAGGTTGTCATCGTTCCTCCCAACCGACCATGCGTTCGAGTCGATCATCCGGATCTGATCTTTGCCACAAAGAAATCCAAACTCGCCGCCCTGGTGCAGGAGATCAGGACGCAG
Source organism: Candidatus Kuenenia sp. (assembly GCA_043737515.1). Taxonomy (GTDB): domain Bacteria; phylum Planctomycetota; class Planctomycetia; order Planctomycetales; family Planctomycetaceae; genus SXXK01. The sequence goes on from JAYTAK010001418.1 coordinate 1,346, forward strand.
CATCGGAGTGGACGTCCGGTCCTGATCGGCACGGCGAGCGTTGAAGAGAGCGAAATGCTCGCTCGCGAACTTGTGGAAGTCGCTGTCCCCTGTCGTGTGCTCAACGCGGCCCATGATCATCTCGAAGCGGAAATCATTGCCGAAGCCGGCGCGCTTGGTGCCGTCACGATCTCAACCAACATGGCAGGCCGCGGGACGGACATCTGCCTTGGAGGCACAAAACACCAATCTTCCCAAAGCGTGGTGGAATTGGGCGGACTGTATGTGATTGGCACCAACCGGCATGAAAGTCGTCGGATCGACAATCAGCTCCGGGGCAGGTCTGGGCGGCAGGGAGACCCTGGCGAGTCGCGTTTCTTCGTGAGTCTGGAAGACAATCTGATATCGCGTCACGGCATTGCGTCACTGGTCAGTCCACCGAGTGACGATGTCAATCAGCCAATCCGCAACGAAGAAACGGCAAAACGGATTGCGCATGTGCAGCGTGTGATCGAAGGTGAGAGTTTCGAAATTCGCCGCACGCTGCGAATTTATTCACACTTGCTGGAAGTTCAGCGACGGATCATCTGCAAGGACCGGGAAGCTCTGCTCAGCGGGTCAAAGTCACCAAGAGCCCTGCAGAAGCGGAATCCAGACCTTCGGCAGAAACTGGTTACTGAATGGGGTGAAGTCATCGTTGTTGAAGCCGAACGACTGGTCACGCTGATTCATCTCGACTGGTCCTGGAGCGATCATCTGGCACATGCCGCCGAAATCCGCGAAGGCATTCATCTGGTCAGCTTCGGTGGGTTCAATGCGTATGACGTCTTCAACAAGGAAATGAATCTCGAATTCAACGCCTTCCTGTCGGATGTCGAAGAGAAGACTATTGAAACCATGCGAACCGCCACCTTCACCAAAGACGGCATCAATCTGGAACAGGAAGGCCTCAAGGCACCGTCATCGACATGGACCTTTATGATCAACGACAATCCGCGCGGCTCTGTGCTGAATCGAATCATTCAAAGCCTCAAGGGTCGATTGAAATTGAAGAAGAATCCAAAATCGTGAGCGGCAAGGCGCTAGCCGCCGGTGTACATTGCAGAAATATCTCAAAAAAACGGCGGCTAGCGCCTTGCCGCTCACAACGACAGAGAAAGTCCACAGTCATGGCAGCAGATGTTCAATACCCGACCGTCGTCGATATTCTGAGTGAATTGGTGGCTCTTCCCAGTGTGAACCCGATGGGAGGCGAGGCTGACCTGTCAATTTGCTTTGAAGGCCGTGTGAGTGACTGGCTTGAGGATTTTTTCCGTACGATCGGAGCGACGTACGAACGTCTGGAAGTCAGCCCCGGTCGTGATAACGTGATTGCTCGCTACGATTCGCCCGGAGCAGATTTCACCATCCTGCTGGACGCACATCAGGACACGGTCCCCGTGGCCGGAATGACGATCGATCCCTTCGAACCCAAAATCGCGGACGGAAGGCTTTATGGGCGCGGGGCATGCGACGTCAAGGGCGGAATGGCGGCCATGCTGTTTGCGTTTCGTCGATTGATTCAGGAAAAACCCGCAGGAGCGGCCAACGTCGTGCTCAGTTGCACCTGCGACGAAGAGGCAACAATCATCGGCATTACGGATCTGGTAAGTTATTGGTCATCGGCCGGAGGACGATCTGACTTATTGCGTACACGGCCAGACGTCGCAGTGATCGCAGAACCGACGGGACTGGACGTAGTCGTGGCGCATCGCGGCGTCACCCGCTTCAAAATCCGCACGCAGGGGCGAGCCTGCCACAGTTCCGATCCGACTCAAGGCATCAACGCCATTTATCGCATGGCCGAACTCGTGTCCGCGCTTCAGGAGTATTCAGAAAACCTCGCGCTGACCGTCAAGGCCCATCCGCTGTGTGGCAGTGCGACATTGAGCGTCGGAAAGATCAATGGCGGAACCAGCGTCAACATCGTGCCGGATGAATGCGTCATCGAAGTCGATCGACGTGTGACCCCCGGCGAAGACGGCGGGCGAGTTGTCGCCGACATTCGAGAGTTTCTGGTGTCACGCCTGAGCTTCGACTTTGAATTCGACCCGCCGTGGATCGAATGCGGGGCATTGACTGATGCCAACAACGCGGCATTGGCAAACGCCGTCCTCGCGTGCGTCCATGCAGTCGATGGACCACATTCTGTCGTCGGAGTCCCCTACGGCACACACGCCTCCCAAACCTGCGCAGCCGGAGTGCCCTCAATCGTGTTTGGACCGGGCTCCATTCAACAGGCGCACACTCGAGACGAATTCATCGACATCGCGCAACTGGAAAAGGCAGCCGAGGTTTACTATCAACTGTGCACAAGTTCCGTACGAATCCCGTAGGCCGAGACCCGCGCTGAGTATAACGCCTTGAAATGAGGGCCAAGCGTCTGTCTGAATACCGCTGTTCTTGTGAGCGGCAAGGCGCTCACGATGAACCAGGGGAACGTGGCCAACGACTCATAATGCCGAGCCTTCTGTGACAGATTCAAAGATCTTCAACGGCGTCCTGAATATCTGTGTCGGTGGGGTCGTCTCGACGATCAAACGCCTGCGCAATCACGACTCGTTTCTCTTCACAGTAGGCGACAACCACCAATCGCAGGCTGCCGCTCTTGCCGCAACCGGGATACGCCCAGCGAACTTTCAGAACCTTCCGGCTCGTAGTGCATTACCAGTCGGCTCCGACTCCAGCATCGGCTGCGGCCAGAATCTCGTCGTGATTAAGCAGCGGAGTCTCCATCCAGGGATCGTCTTCAATAATTTGCTGCATCGCGATTCGCATGTTGATAGGAGAGATTTTCCCCGTTCTGCGATATTCCGACCATGCCAATCGCCAGCCGGGATTTTCGTGCGAGAAATCCGAAGCCTGAGCGGACGTCTTTGGAGCGAACCAGGTCGTGACCGCCGCAACCAGGTTCATGGCATCAGCGTCAAGGAACCTTACATGATTTGGACTGGATTCCAACTGCACAGGCTTGGAACCGTCCCATTCACTGATCTGCTTTGCGATGCCACGAGTTTCCAATTGGCCAATCAATCGCTTTGGATACTTAGCAACGACCGGGCCTTGTTGTATGCCCAGGAATGTATTGCCGGTAATTGTCGCTGACCGGTCGCGGTACGATGCAAGGTCGAGGTAAAACAGAACCTTGTTCAGCACAACCACATTGAGGCGATGCGATGGCGCAGAATTCAGGACCGCAGCCGCAGCCTCGACCAACCGTTCCATTTTTTCAAGACCATCCATCGCACACCCCGCAGGAGTCTGTCTGAATACCGCTGTTCTTGTGAGCGGCAAGGCGCTCACGATTCGGATGTGTCGGAACAGACTTCCAGGAAATTCGCTAAACCTTCGCGATTCTACGGCTTGCAGCGTCCAGTGGCAATTCCCATTGCCGTAGAAAATGGCTTGGAGGCCTGAATGACCGTTCCCGACCCGTAATTCTGATCGTTCCGTCAAGCTGAGCTGGTTGTCGCCGACATTCGGGAGTTTCTGGTGTCTCGCCTGAGCTTCGACTTTGAATTCGACCCGCCGTGGATCGAGTGCGGGGCATTGACGGACGCCAACAACGCGGCATTGGCAAACGCCGTCCTCGCGTGCGTCCATGCAGTCGATGGACCACATGCCGTAGTTGGAGTCCCCTACGGCACACACGCCTCCCAAACCTGCGCCGCCGGAGTGCCCTCAATCGTGTTTGGACCGGGCTCAATTCAGCAGGCGCATACTCGGGACGAATTCATCCACATCGCGCAACTGGAAAAAGCAGCCGAGGTCTATTTTCAAGTGTGCACAAGTTCCGTGACAAGGGCTGACCGTTCTGTATGATTCGCAGTGACTTGGTGAACCGTCCCCTGTCTATTTGCGCGCGGAGTTTTGGCATGCTGCGTCGATTTTTGAGTCTGTTCGTGGTCATTTCCCTGGGAATCCCCTCGGCCCAGGCGGCCGACCTGATCAAGGTCGGAATTCTGGGAATCGACAACTATGGTTCCGTCGCCTACACGGAATTCCTGAACAAGCCGCACGCGGAGGGAGTTTTTGAAGGCGTGCGCGTCGTG
>JAYTAK010001419.1:0-5414 GCA_043737515.1 Candidatus Kuenenia sp.
CAAACACAGCAGTGGAATCGGATTCTCCGTGGTTCCTCGGACCGCAGCAGCAGATCGATCTGATCGGTTTGCTGGAGATGGGCGTGTCCGATGCGTCAAGACTGCTCGATGCGCGACCGGTTGAACAGGCGACGCGCGATGGGCGCGATTGCCTGGTGTATCGCGTGGCACTGCCGACCGGAAAGGGCAACCTGGACATTGAAGCATCCGCCGATGCGAAGAGCCTGCAGCTCGTCGAGATCCTCGCATGGAAATCCGGCACAAAACGCACTGGCCCGCCGCTCGCCGAAATGAGATTGGTGTCGATGAACGTGCCAGTGGCGGACGAAAAGTTCGCCGTCACAAAATCGCTGACGGAAGATGGGCGCATTGGCAAAATCAGCGAGGCTCAGGGCATCGTGGTCCTGCGACCGATGCTGGCGAAACGCTGGACGCCGATCTGCCGTGAAACGCTGCTGCGTCCGGGTGACTGGATTCGCACAGAACTGCGCGGCGCGAATGCCGTCAGGGTCACGCTTTCATCGGACGTGGAATTAACGCTGGGACCGGGAACGCTGCTGGAGTGCATTTCGCCCACAGAGGCACGGCTGCATACTGGCATGGTGCAGGTGTTAAATAATCATGGGAAGGACGCGGATAAGGGGAGTGATGAGAAACTGGAATTTACTTTGCTTGGGCCTCGTGAAGGGAGCCGCATCTTTAAGCTGAATGAAAAACGGATCGTTCGCACGGACCGCGAAGAAAGGCTCGTCGATGTCGCTCAGACGCCGCCGTGGTTAGCTGGTTTTGAAGGCACGTCGAACAACGAATCGCTGGGCTCCCTGATCGTGACTCTGCCCGACGGTCGCAACGAACCGCTGACCGTGGGCTATCACAAGGTCAGTGTGGAAATCCGCGACCAGATTGCCCGGACGACGATCGAAGAATCATTCGTCAATCACACACCCGGACGACTCGAAGGTGTGTTCCATTTCCCGCTGCCTCAGGATGCGTCGATCAGCGGTTTCGGGATGTGGATCGGCAACGATCTGATCGAAGCGGATGTCGTGGAGAAGCAGCGGGCTCGTGAAATCTACGAAACGATTCTGCGTGAGAAGCGCGATCCGGGGCTGCTCGAATGGACCGGCGGCAACATCTTCAAGGCCCGCGTGTTCCCGATTGAAGCGCGGTCGGAGAAGCGAATCAAGATTGTCTACACGCAGGTGTTGCCGCTGCGGGCGAATCGGTACCGGTATTCGTATGGTTTGCGCAGCGAGTTGTTGCGGACGAAGCCACTGCGGGAACTGTCGCTGACGGTGACGGTGAATTCGGCACTGGCACTGAAGAGCGTGACGTGTCCGACGCATACGGCCAGAAGTCAGATGACCAAGCATTCGGCGCAGGTCGAATTTTCTGCACAGGAGTATTCGCCGACACGCGATTTCGAAGTCGTTTGCGACGTCGACGGAAAGCAGTCGGATGTGGTCGTCGTGCCTCATCAGCGCGGTGAGGACGGCTATTTTCTGATCCAACTGACTCCGCCAGGCGCGGACGGCAACTGGCAGCGCGAAATCCTGCCGGACGGTGAGCCGCTGCAGATCTTGCTGCTGTGCGATACGTCGATGTCGATGGATTCTGAGAAACGCCGGGAGCAGGCCGACTTCGTGGCGGCGATGCTGGCGAGTCTCGGACCGGACGATCATTTTCAACTCGTGGCTGCGGATGTCGCAACAGCGTGGGCATCTGCCGAACCGATGGTGGCGAATGCGGCCAACATCGCGGCGGCAACGAAGTTTTTGAGCGATCGCGTGTCGCTGGGCTGGACGAATCTGGATCGTGGGTTCGAAGATGCGATGAAGAAAGCCCCGGCGAATGCCCATATCGTGTATATCGGCGACGGCATTCTGTCGGCGGGTGACACCGATCCGGCGGCGTTTGTGAAACGGCTGGCGCGCCAGGCGAGCGGGGGACGTCAGTCCCCTGATGACGCGGACAAGATTCAGCAAAACCCCCTGAACAAGAATCGCAATCAGGGGGTTGACACCCCCCGCTCGCCGACAACATTGCATTCCGTCACGGTCGGCAATGTCAATGATTCCGTCGTGATGCGTGGCATTGCGAATGTGGGCGGCGGGTCCGCGCGGTCCATCGGCGGCGAACAGACGCCTCAGATCGCGGCTCTGGAATTGCTGAATGAGATCGCTCAACCGGGCCTGCGGGATCTGAAGGTGGAATTCCGCGGCTTGAAAGTGGCGGCCGTGTATCCAGAGCGGTTGCCGAATGTCGCCGCGGGGACGCAGCAGATTCTTGTCGGTCGATATCTTCCCGAAGGTGCCGATCAGCAGGGCGAGATCATTGTCACCGGCAAGCGAGGCTCCGAAGAAGTCCGTTATGCGGCCAGGGTGAATCTCAAAGGTGCGGAGGAGGGAAATTCGTTCATCCCGCGTCTCTGGGCTCGCGCACATCTGGATCAGTTGCTGGCTCAGGGCGGAAGTCAGGCGGTGCAGGATGACGTTATTCGGTTGTCGGAAGAATTCCACATCATCACGCCGTACACGTCGCTGCTGGTGCTGGAAACGGACGCCGATCGTGAACGATTCGGTGTGCAGCGGCGCTACGAAATGCGAGACGGCGAACGCTTCTTCACCGCCGGTCGCGACAAGGCCAACTTTGATTTGCTGCAGCAACAAATGAAGCAGGCCGGCGACTGGCGGTTGGGAATGCGGCGGCAGATTCTGAGCAGCCTCGCCGGGCTGGGCCGCGATGCCGCAGTATTTCAGCAAAACGTTCAGAGGCTTGAGCAGCTCAGGAGCCATTCACTTTCACGGGGCAGGTATCTGATGTCAGAAATGCAGAGAGCAGGCGGAAGTCTTGGCGATTACGATTTCTTAATGAGCGACGGTGTCTCGGTGACAGGAGCATTTGGTGGCAGTGGTGGCAGCGGCTTTGGAGGCGGGCTTGGGCTGAACGATTCATTGATGAGTGAAATGGACTTTGGCATGCCAATGGACGACCGATCGTCCAATGAATTTGTCTCATCCAACTTTCTGGGTCGTCAGGAAGAGGAGAAACAGCTCGAGGAATTCGGCGAATCTGACAGAAAGGACTTGCTTGAAAAAATCGCCGCTGATGAAGACTTGTTGCTGGGTCTGCAGGACAAAGAAGTATCATTCGGGGGGCGGAAGAGCGGCTTTACGAGATTCATGTTTGGATCTCGTGACATGGAAGGGCTCTTCGACGAAAGTTTTGAAGAGAAGGCAGAGGCTGCCAATACCCGTGGACTGAGCCTGTTTGCAGCAGAGCCGAACAGGTACTACGACGGCGGATACATTTACAACCATCCGGACTACACCTCATGGATCAACACGCTGTTTCCAGCGCTGGACCTCGCACCCGCAACCGCGCCAGGTGAGCCAGTCAAAGATCCCGAACACTGGTCGCCCGAAGTGGTTGCTCTGGCTAACAGCCTGCTGCGGACCGAATCCCTGCTGGCCCTCGACGGGGGTATCGAAATGCACCGAGATACGGAGCATATGGACCCTCGCTGGAACCGCTCTTCCGGCCGCAGTATTGATCAGGTCGTCTATTCTGCAACGGCATGGCTCACACGCGGAAACAATATCGGCGAACAAACACTCGTCAACTATTGCGACGCCAATGAACGCAGCGTCTACTCACTCGCGTTTGGTCTGGGGCGCAGCCGCGAGTCTGTAGACAGTGAACTCAAGATGCCGCCATTCGGCTTGACGGACCTGTCATTGTCACCGCTGCAGCACATGTACTCCAACTGGAACGCCGTAATCGAAGCTGCCGGAGACAATCAGGTCCGGCTGATCCTGACGATGAAAGACACCACGAATGTCGTACGCCTCACGATCGACACGGCTCGGCATGTGCTGCTGAAACACGAGGTCCTGCAGGACAGCAAGATCACGAATACGACGTCCTTCGAAGACTTCATCGAACTTGCAGGCACCTGGTGGGCTGGCAGAGTTGTCTTGACCAACGATCAGGGACAGGTGCTTTCTGAGACACAGTTGAACCTTCAGGCGCTGACGAAGGACGAATACGCTCATCGGCTGCAGCAACTTCTGGCCGATAAACCTGCGGTGCAGTTCGTGCGTGAGCCGTTTGTGCGGCTCAAGGTTGCTCGACAAAGAGTCGCAGACGGCACCGCGACGTTTGACGATCGTCTGGCCATGATCCTGCACAACGCGCAGATTCAGCAGTGGGACGAAATGTGGAAGCATGTCGATGCTGCTGAAAAACTCGCCGCGGACAAACCTGGCGTTCGCTGGATTCGCACAGTCCTGCTGGCCACGGTTCGTCGCAATGAAGAAGCCCGTCAACGGCTGATTGAGGAAGCTCAGCGGCTCGTGCCGAATGCGACTCAGGACGAAGTGTTCCTTGCTGAATTCATCCTCGGCCACGCCAACAACGTCTCTGAAACACCCGAATTCTACGCCGTGCATCAGTTGCTCAAACCAGTCTACGCTCGTCCGCTGGCCGACAAAGTCCCGGCGATTCCTCCGCGATGGCCAAACGACAACGCGGCCGAACAACGTCTCCGCGATGCCATGGCTCAGCGGATCATGGAGATCTGGAACGAACGGGAGGCATCGAGTCAGGAACGGTTGGGGCACATGGAAGACATGCTGAAACTGCGACGTGCGATTGCGGAGTCGATGCCATGGAATGTCTACTCTCAACAGGATTATGCGAATCGACTGGCCGCGGCCGGACAGCCGGATGACGCTCTTGCATGGTTGCGCAAGGAACTGGCTCGGCCGGAACGAAGTCCTAACGACGACGATGTACTGCGAACTGCGGTTGCGGAACTATTGCGTAATCAGAGCCGGTGGGATGAATTGCAAAATTGGACGACCGAATGGATCGCCCGGAATCCCGAGACGAATTCGTACTACTCAGCCTATGCCTATCATCTGGCGGCACTGGTGTTCAATGATCAGCTCGACGCTGCGTATGCACTGGCCGATCAGTGGCTGAAGGAAGGCCGCGTGGAAGGCCGGATGACGACACTTCAACAGATGCGATTTGACGCCGCATTGAATTTTGCGAACGGACAGGCTCCGAACCTGAACTTCCAGCGAGTCGATGAGCGATGGTTTGCACCGCTGGCAGAGACCGCTCGATTTTTTGTTCGCCACCCGCATCACTTCGACATCGTGTCCCGCTGCACGTCGAATTACTACTTCGGTCAAAGTGATGTCGTTGATCAACTGCGTGGCGAATGGCTGACCATGCTGCGAAACGAAGGGGCGATACTGTCCGCAGCTCAATGGAATTCCCTCGTCGGCTGGACGCTGAGCGGTCGGTTGGAACTGACGGAACCGATCGATGACCGAAAACAACTGGATGCGACCGAGGTTCCGGACAGTGTTTGGGAACAAATCGCGGCCACACTCAAGCAGCGC
>JAYTAK010001420.1:0-5413 GCA_043737515.1 Candidatus Kuenenia sp.
TCGGGACTACTATCGAGCCGTCACAGAAACCGGTGGCCAGCTCTGGATCTATCGGGACCTTTTGACGGGGGTTTGGTTTCTGCACGGACTGTTTGATTAGTGATTAGGCGAGCGGCAGTTATTGAGTCTGGAGTCCCGCGATCAACAACCACTGGACCGCGCTACAGGTGTAGGTGTCGAACGCACTGGAGCCGATTGATAACAATTTGACGGAACGATTAATGAAGCACGTGGCCATCGGTCGCAAGAATTGGTTGTTCATCGGTAGCCTTGCCGCCGGTGGCCGCACGGCCGATCTGATGACACTGGTGAGCAGTGCGATCCGCAACGATCTGCATGTCTGGCCCGCTTTCTCGAACCCGCATCAAAGGAGTCCTCGACGCCCTGCTGGCTGGCTCAACGGACTACCATTCCCTCCGTCCCGACATCTGGGCCGCCAACCATCCTGACCACATCCGCACCTACCGCAAGGATGACCGTCGAGACCGCGCCGACCGCAAACAGCGGGCTCGCGAATAAAGAAGAAACGCCAGAAGCTGAACCCAACCATTGCCGGATGGTGCTGGTGGACAAAAATACCAGATGGTGCTGCTGTACGCTTGCCAATGCAAAGAGGTTCAATTGCCGTCCCTCTCCTCGCACTTCATTTGTCGAGCCTTCGAGGTTCACCAACAAACCGGCGTCTGTGGATCAGTAGCCATGAGGAACTGGAAAACCATCCTTTACACTTGCTACCATTTGACGATCATGCCGCCGCAGTTTCGACGCACTCCAGAATCCCGACCTCGCAGGGTGACTTATGGCTGACGATTTCAATCCCGTTCAACGCGGACCGAAACGAGTTCTGATCAGCTACAGCCAGGAATCCGACGATCACCGAGCGCGAGTGAGGAGGCTCGCGGATCAGCTCCGGACCCAGGGCATTGATGCGGTCATCGATCAATATCATCCTCATCCGGCCGAAGGCTGGCCGATGTGGATGGAGCGGCAGATCAAAGAGGCCGATGTGGTATTGCTGGTATTCACAGAGGTCTATTGGCGTCGAGCCGAGGGGCTTGAGAAGCCCGGACTCGGACTCGGGGTTGCCTGGGAAGCCGACCTTATTCGGACGGCACTTTACGAGCATGCTCATCACAACAGTCGCTTCGTCCCGATCTTGTTCCGCGTGACAGACGAGCAATTCATCATGGACAAACTCAAGGCCGTGACTCGGTACGTCATCGACGAGAACGACCTTGATGCGACCAAACCTTCGTCTGGATACAGCACACTCTATCGCCGAATCACTGAGCAACCGCTGGTCTCCAAACCGCCACTCGGCAAGCCGATCACGCTGGCCCCCATCAACGTGCCGACTGCGGGCGGCCTTGGTCGACAGCCAGGCGATGTGCCGCGAGCAAAAGCGAAGGGCACGATATTACTCGCCGAAACGACTGTGGATGTGACGGACTTTGCCACGTTTCTGCGTGAAAGTGGGTACGAGGTGATCATCCCTCAAGGATTCTTCGCGGGACGCGATTTGCGAGACGACTACCGCGCGGCTCTCTCGCAGGCTGTGCTCGTGGTGCAAGTGCTGGGAATGTTCCCGTTTCCGCCCAATCCCCTGTTTTTGCCGGACGGATACCAACGCTGGCAGCTTCAACAGGCGAAAGCTGCGAACAAGTCTGTGTTGCGTTGGCGATCACCCTCAATTGACCTGAAGAGCATCGCTGACGGGGAGTATCGCCAGTTCATTGATGACGACGTCGTGAAGTGCGATCCGGAAGACTTCAAGACGGTGCTCTTGAATCGTCTGGCCCAACTGGCCTCCGAGGACCGTAGTTCGAGCCGGAATCTCTTCGTGCATCATCACACCAATGACACTGAGAGCGCGGACGATGTCGGCGGTAACGCGGAAGACTTTGGACAGGGAGTCAAAGTCGCATTGACCAATCAGCGCCGCCCCGTCAATGAGTCCATCGGTACCGATCCGGTTCATGGGCTGATGGTCGTCTACGGTAATTGCGGTGAACAGTGGGTGGAAGAGTCCATCGAAGCTCTGAAGCTCGCCACTGATGCAGCCAATATCAAACACAATATTAAGCCACCTCCACGCGCGATTGTCTTCGCCAAACCGGACATCCCACCATTACGGCACCGGCCGCCACGCTGGAAGGAAATTGTCGCCGACGACACTCAGGCCATCGCGGCCTTCGTGAAGCTCGTGAAGGGTGAGGGGGTGTCGTCGTGAGCGATCTCCACCAGTTTGAACAGCCGTTTCCGGGATTGCGTCCCTACGAAATGGAAGACGCTCCGTTGTTTTTTGGTCGCCACACCCATGTGGCTGAGATGATCTCGTTGCTGGAGCGGCAGCGTTTTCTGGCGGTGGTGGGAGCGAGCGGGTCCGGCAAGTCGTCCCTCGTTCGAGCCGGATTGTTGCCGGCCATTCGAGATGGGTATGTCGCAGTCGATAGCGACTCCGATGACGACGTCTGGCGCATCGCCATCACTCGTCCGGGCGACGATCCTTATCGGGCGCTGGCTGAGTCGTTGGTCACGCGGGTTCTGGGCGACTCACTGGATGCCGCGATCCTGCGAGAACGCACGACGCAATGCGAAGCCGTCCTGCGAGCCAGTCAATACGGCCTCACGAATGCGCTGCGAGACCTGGGAGTGCCAGCCACAGACCATGTCGTGGTCCTCGTCGATCAATTTGAAGAGCTGTTTAGGTTCCGTCGGGATGAAGCGACTCGCAGCCGCGCGGGCATCCGGGACGAATCCACGTTGTGCGAGCGGCGGAACGACGCCAATGCGTTCGTGAACATGCTGCTGAAGTCGTGCCAGCAGGACGAGCAGTTCGTATTCGTCATACTCACGATGCGTTCTGACTTCCTCGGTGATTGCGACGCTTTCATTGGCTTGCCGGAAGCAATCAGCCGCAGCCAGTATCTGACTCCGCGGCTCACCCGGTCGCAGTTGGAAGAAGCGATCCGAGGTCCGCTGGCGCTGCCCGAATTCCAAACGACGATTGCCGACGACTTGGTGACGCGCATCCTCAACGATGTTGGCTCCGAGCCGGACCAACTGCCGCTGATGCAACATGCTTTGATGCGGACCTGGCAACGCACGCGAACAGAGGCTCGTAGGATGGGCATTCTTGCCCGTCCAGATTCCACGGCAATGACAGGGACGGGCAGGAATGCCCATCCTACAGAACTGTCGATCGCCGCCTACGAGCAGGTTGGCGGCGTCAGCGGTGCTCTCAGCCAGCATGCGGATGAGATCTTCAACTCGCTGGGTGACGAGACCAGCCGAACTCGTTTGCAGCGACTGGCCGAGCGGTTGTTTTGCAGCCTGAGCGAACGCCGCGACGGTAGCCCGTTGACTCGGCGGCCAATCAAAGTTGTGTTGGCAGCACTTGAAACTGGTTCGACCGAAAGTGACGTCGAATCCGTCGCCCGAGCATTTCAGGCGGCGAACTTATTGGTCTTCTCGCCACCGGGCCAGCCGTTGTGGCCAGAAACGCGACTCGACATCAGCCACGAAAGCCTTTTGCGCCAGTGGGAAAAATTGGCGGAATGGATCGGCACGGAAACAAAATCCGCGAGGGAGTACCGCCGCCTGATGGACACGGTAATCTGCCGAAACGCGGTGCTCGGTGACTCCCATTTGGCTCAAGCCCAGGTCTGGCTGGAAACCGCCCAACCCAACGTACATTGGGCCATGCGTTACGATGGAGCCACTCAACCCGCCGACAGTTTGTTCGACCGCTGCTGTGAACTGGTCAAATCCAGCGAGAAAGTCCGTCTTGGGCGATTGGCCAAAGAGCAGGCCGCGAGTGAACGCGAACAGTCCCTGCTTCGCGAGAAGGCGACCGTGGAAACTCTGCGAGCCCTCGACGCGGAGGCGGCCGCCGGTCGTTTCCGACGCCGGACAAAGGTCGCCTGGGGGGCCTTCTTGATGGCCGTCGTTTGTTTGTGTCTTTCGCTGAAGTATTTGCAGGACGCGAAAACGGCCACCGCTACGGCGAAGAAAAACGAACTCGCTGCCACGAACGCAGAAGGTGAGGCCACCACTTCAAAGGATGAAGCTGACAAGAGTCGCAATGAGGCGCAGGAGCAACAGGCGAGCGCGAACCGGCAGAATGCCGATCACTATTGGCGATTTGCGATCCTTGCGCGAGACGCTAAGGAAGCGGACCCGATCAAAGCCGCTCATCTGTTTCTCCGAGGAGCAGACTCCTTGAATCGGATCGTCGCAGAACAAACGGCGGACGCGGATAAAAAAGGCATTGCGAGAGACGGTCTCGCAGCCACAGCAGTCGATCAATTCCTAACTCGAAGCTGGATTCACGACGACTCTGTGTACGGCGCGCAGTTCAGCCGAGACGAGTCGCGCGTGCTGACGTGGAGCGATGATGGCACGGCGCGGTTGTGGGACGTGACGAAGCCCGAGGCGGTCCAGACCTTCAAACACGACAGTGATGTGAAAGGCGCACAATTCAGCCGAGACGAGTCGCGCGTGCTGACGTGGAGCGATGACAACACGGCGCGGTTGTGGGATCTCACCGATCCGTTGAACGAACTGCAGCCAGTGGAGCGGATTTTGGAACTCGAAGTGCGGAGTGGGGCGACGTTGGACGAGCAGTTGAATCTGCGGACGCTCACGTTCCACGAGTGGGGGGCCAAGGTGAAGTCGCCGGAGTATCGGGCGATCGAGCAGAAACTCGCGGCACTCCCGGTAAAACCGGCTCCGCAGGCCGAGGCGACGAGAAACGGGACGGCTCACGAAGCCCCGGACTCCCAGTCGACGGCAGAGACCAACAACCCTCCACAACCAGGACACCCGCTAGATGAACCGCTGCCAAACAAAAAACGCTCGCCGACGATCGAGACTGGCTCGGCAAACTCGACAACACTGTGGGTCTGCCTGTTCCTGCTGGGCTTCGTCGGACTCAACGTGTTAGTTGTGGTCGCCAGCAGAACACGCAGTCAGAGCCAGACCAAACGCGACGCCTGAGTATGTTTGACTCCTCCTTTTCTCGCAGCGTTGTCGTTGTTCCTCTCGAGTTTCAACGGAGCAGCCCAATGCCGACGTAGAACGGCTCGTTGCCAGTATTTCTATGGCCAGTCGGCACATTGATCTCGCCAGTCGCAAAGGCCCACAATCTGGAGATGCTCAAATTCGATGAGACGCAGTCTTGGTTAAGTCGAAGGAGTTTTGGCTGATTGAAGAGAAAGCGATAAAGGTGGCAGCGACGGTCTTGAATAACGTCAATGACAGGTTCGAAAAAAGATTTTCGAATTCGATTTTTGTGCAGTGTATCGACAGGGGGTGTTGGATTTTTTGAGGCATGGGTTTCAGTGTTCGATGGTGTGTTGAATTGGAACTGTCGATTGAGTACTCTGGCCACGGCTGGCGAAACGGAGTGCGG
>JAYTAK010001421.1:0-2343 GCA_043737515.1 Candidatus Kuenenia sp.
CAGGAATCAGTTGATCAAGCTGTATTTCATCAGCTACTGCGTCTACCGCTTCCTGAGCGAATATGTGCGCCCGGAGGCTCGCGATGTGTTTGGTCTGACGGCCTACCAATGGACGGCGGCGGTTTTGGTCTTGCTGTTCGCGTGGTTGTGGCGGCGGGATGCACGGTTGTATCAGGGCCATGTTTCGCGGTCGATGTTCTGACTTGTCACGGAATGACGATCGTCATGCTGCGGGCTCCACGGCCCTTTGGAATTGCAAACTGTTTTCGCCGGATCACTCGTTCGCCGCTGCTGGATGTCGCGTATTCGACGACGAGAAATTTCGGCTCAACGTAAGACCCGCCGAAACCCATGAAGGAGGTTCGTCCTGAAAACGGAACTCTAATCGATCTGGCGTGATCACCGACACTTTCTCCAGGTTCAAAACGGGGTTGTTCACTCCGGGGTCCGAACCGCATTGCATACGCGGCATCGCTTGGACGCCAACAGTCCGCAAAATAGACAGAGTTTTCATCGATCGTCGGATCGGCTAGCAATTTCAGAGTCAAGTCGAACGATCCGTCATACACGGATTGCTCTCCGAATCCTAACAGCAAAGCCACCACACACACCACGATCAAAGTGAGCAACGCAATTGACGTCCAGTTCTTCAAAGCTGGACTGCGTTCTATGCGGGCATTCCCGGCAAGCTCACTCACGGAATATGGATTTTCGTGCTTAGAGTTTTTGCCTTCGAAAGGGGTTGACGAGTGCATACTCGGCCTCGAAAAAACATTTTGACCAATTACGTCTCGTTTCGCGACAATGCCGCCCATGTCATGATACTCGACAACGATCTGGAATGCTTCGCAAAATTCTTCCAGGAGCGGTTGAACAGCGGGTTGCCGCTGGAATTTCTGGAAGAAAGTCTTGCCGAAT
This sequence comes from Candidatus Kuenenia sp., assembly GCA_043737515.1. Classification (GTDB taxonomy): domain Bacteria; phylum Planctomycetota; class Planctomycetia; order Planctomycetales; family Planctomycetaceae; genus SXXK01. The sequence goes on from JAYTAK010001421.1 coordinate 919, forward strand.
TCCCCGTATGGCAAAGCGAACTTGTCAGATTCAGAACAGGACTTGATCAATCGCTGCGACAAGCGGCTGCCGGGGAGGCGACGTTTCTAGACAGTGAAGCGATGAAGGCTCGCATTTTGGAAAGAGCCTCCCGCACGGTGGAGCACGCATGACGAGCGTGCTGGTCTACGAAACGATTTACGAAGGCATCATTGTGCATCGCATGGTTGACGGCACACAGGACTTTCGCAGGTTGTTCCGCGATCTCTAAATCTTTGGCACAGCCTGGGCTGTGCGACTCAGGCCCGAAGGGTTGATAATGTGAAAGCCTGGGGCAACGCCCCAGGAACGCATCAAAATGACATTCAAAGCCCCAAAGGGGCGGTACTGGCGACTGTCTGGCAGAATAGTGCCGCCCACTTCGGGGCTCAAACACTTCTTTGTCATTGTCCTGGGGCGTTGCCCCAGGCTTTCACAGAGCCGACCCGTTGGGCCTGAATCGCAAAAGAAACTCACCCGTGATGAATCGGAAAACCGGTGCCCGAACACTCATCTGGCGGAACAGAAATTCCCTACGCCAACCTTTCAGAAATCTCTGATTTTGCGATTTGTCGCACAGCCCAGGCACAGCCTGCGATTCATCGCAACCGTGTCGTAGTCAGGTGACATTCTCTGCAAGTCTGTCACAATCCCGTCTCCGCACGGGTCGCAAGAACCGATTGGCGATTTTGACTGCGGACCTTGAAACAAACAGCGAGACGAAACCGTGATTCAGCTGAACGAAGACAAAGCCATCCGCCGTGTGTTGGATCTGATTGGGATTTCCGGCGGCAGCGGCCGCGAGCAGGATGTTTCAGCATGGCTCCAACAGGCCATGAAAGATGCCGGAGTTCCTGCGTCGGCGATTTCGATCGACACGGCCCACAAGAAAAGTCCTGCCGGCGGCACGACGGGCAACCTGATTGTGAAGCTCAAAGGAACCGTCAGGGGGGCTCGTCGATTGTTGATGGCCCATATGGACACGGTGCCATTGTGTGACGGGTGTCAGCCGGTTCGAGAAGGTGACTGGATTCGTCCAAAGTCAAAGGACACGGCCCTCGGTGGGGACAACCGCGCGGGTTGTGCAGTGGTACTCACGGCGATTCTAGAGACGCTCAGTCAGGGGCTGGACTATCCGCCACTGACGCTGCTGTTCACTGTCCAGGAAGAAACCGGACTCCGGGGCGCTCGGTATCTGAACGCGGGCAAACTTGGCAAGCCGGAGTTGTGTTTCAACTGGGACGGGCGAGATCCCAACAGTCTGATCACCGGAGCTGTTGGAGCGAACAATCTGTCGATTCGCATTGATGGCATCGCCAGTCATGCCGGTGCTCATCCGGAAGACGGTGTCAACGCAGCCGTCGTCGCGTCGATCGCGATGGCGCAACTGCAGAAAACCGGCTGGCA
>JAYTAK010001422.1:0-2340 GCA_043737515.1 Candidatus Kuenenia sp.
CGAGCGGAGTGGCGTGAGCCCTCCGGTACATCGCTTTTTTGTACCGGCAAGCTGACGCATGCCGCTCGCCAATTCTCTCACTCATGACCGCGTGGAGTAAAAGCGCAGCGAGAGACGGAGGAAACTCGATCGATTACTGCGGCCCATCGTTTAACCGCAAGCCAGAGGCGTGCGCGAGTTCTGTTCGCACACTGCCCTCCCTGGCAACGCTGGTCACCGACTCCGTCGCCTGCGGCTCCGAGTTAAACGAAATTGATCGTACTGCAGAATGAATCGGCAGCCTGCAGATTACGGCAGGCGTTTGATGCTGATGTTGCGGAAGGCGACAGGATCGTTGTGGCCTGCGAATCCAAAGAATCCGCTGGGGCGATCCTTGCCGGGGTGTGCTGAATTTCCCATGTACTCAGTAATCTTCGCCAGATCGGTATTCAGAATGACGTTGCCGTTCAATTCCACTTTGATCGTACTGCCATTGACTGTGACTTCCTGAAAATTCCAGGTATTCGCCGGACGCATAAAGCCGCGTTTGGCCGCCGCCATGCCGTAGGCTGATCCGTGGTATTGGCGGGCATCGAGACTTGCATAGTTCTTGTGTTCAGAATCCAGCACCTGCAGTTCGCACATGGCCGCATAGGCGGGGTCGCCAGTTCCGTCGGTCCGAATCGCAAGGCCATTGTTACCTGACGGTGGGACACTGAACTCCAGACGCACGACAAAATTTGCGAGTTCGTCGGTCGTATGCAGCATGCCACCGTGACCGGCTTTGCAGCGAATGGCTCCATCGACCACTTCATAGTTTTCCGCTGCGCCGCTCCAGCCAGTGAGATCGGTGCCGTTGAATTTGGATTCAAATCCGTCAGCGTGACTTTCGGCCAGAATCTTATTGGCTTCTTCCGCCGGAATCTCGCGCAGATGAATGTTGCGCCAGCGGATTTCTCCGCCGTGTGTCTGCAGGCAGATCGGGCCACTGCGGAACAATGGATTTTCGCGATCGAAATAATTCTCCATGATCGCGTTGTCTACGACATGCTTTCCGTTCAGCCAGACACTTGTCCGCGCACCGATCTGACGAATGCGGAAGCTGTTCCATTCTCCGAATGGCTTGTCGGCAAGTTCTGAGGGATCTTTGCCTTCGGCACCCGGACTGTTATTCCAAAGTCCGCCACTGCCTTTGTTCGCCCCAAGGGTGAATTTGGATTCTTCTGTTGCGTCCCAGATCTGTACCTGAGGATTCGCTTTCAAATAGATTCCACTATCGGCCAGCGGTACAGTTTTGTAATCGATGAGCAATTCGTAATCGGTGTATTCGCCGTCAGTCGCCAGATAAGCTCCGTGTCCGTCATTGACCAGTTCTTCGTTTTCAACGGACCAGTGCATTTTTGCATCAGCGGTCCAGTCAGCGATCTGTTTCGCACGATCTTCAGGTGTCATTTTCGCCAGATCACGCGGATCGAAATGTGGCATTCCATGCCAGCCCGTCAGATCCTTTCCATTGAAAATGGCATGAAAACCTTCCGGTACTTCGGCAGCACAACTGACGTCGCACAGGTTGAACAGAATCGCGCACAGCAGTGTGGGAAGTAAAAGCGCCTTGACGAACATAGGAGCGGCTCCGGGCAGGTTGATAGCAGGGGAGGATAGTGACAGTAGCAAGGTCGCGCAGCGAAGCTCGTTGAGCGATCAGTGCTCCGTACGGTAGCGGATTCTGCCAGCGCCGAAAACCGAACACGGCGGGGTTTTCGACCATCCGCTGGGAACTGTCAGTCGTGCCTTGATAGATCGGGTGGCCGGGGCTGGACTGAGCGGAGCGAAGGAAGCCCCGGGGTTTCGGGCTGGTGCCCTCCAACCCCGGCCACCCATCAAACCATTGCTGAACAGAGCACCAGGAACGGTTGCCAGCCTCAGTGAGCAAGCGCAGCAGAGTGATCCGGCAACGCACCAGGCATCAGTTTCGGCGGAATCGACGACCGAGGCCACGGCTTCGGCGGATTTTGCCGAAATGCTATAGGCACGATTCCGGTGATTTTGTACAGTCACGTCGTTTTCACCGCGCGTGATGGATTGCGCCCGGGGGTTGTGCATTTTTCCATTGCACGGAGGCATTGATGTCTGTCATTCGATTCTTACACACTGACTCGCTTCGACTTGGTTCCCCCATCTCAGGGCTCAATGACAGTCCCGAATGGCTGCGAAAAACAGCCGGTTCTGCGGTTCGAACGGCCGTCACGAACGTCATCGAAGCCGCCATCGCTGGCCGCTGTCACTTGCTGCTGATTGCTGGCAAGTTGACAGAATCCAGTCAGGATCTAAGCTTGGCCGTGACATGGCTGAAAGCCCAGA
>JAYTAK010001423.1:0-2339 GCA_043737515.1 Candidatus Kuenenia sp.
CAGCGACAGCAGGCTCTGAAGATTCCCGAGCTGGAAAAGGAGCTTCATCGAAATCGCGACTGGACTGAGAGTGATCCCGAACTGCTGGCAGAGGTTCGCAGGAAAGAAACGGAGCTGCTGGAGAAGCGACATAACGTGCCGGTCCATATGCTGGACATTCACCTGGAAAAGGGAATGCACTGCGTTGACTGCCATTTTATTCAGGATGTCCACGGCGACACAAAGCTGTATGGCGAAGTGCGAGCCGCCATTGAAATTCAGTGCATCGACTGTCACGGGACTGCCACGCAACCGGCTGCCCAACTGGTTGACGGACGGCCTCAGTTGCGAACATCAGGGCCCGCCGCCGCAGAACGCGATGGAAAAACCGTCGGACGCAATCTTTCCGAAATGCGGACGCCGTTCGGCAAACGCCGGTTTGAGACTGTCGGCAAAAAGATCATTCAGAACTCAATGGTCGAAGAAGACCTCAGTTGGGAGTTGACTCAGGTCACGGACACCATTGATCCGACACACCGCAAATACAATCCCATGGCCGCATTGGCAAAAACGGTGCGGCTTGGCGAAGGCGACGAGTTTGCATGGGGCAATATCGCCGAAGACGGACGGCCCTGCGCGCATAACAACAATGCGATGTCCTGTATCGCCTGTCACTCGTCGTGGAATCCCAGTTGCTACGGGTGTCACCTGCCGCAGAAGGCGAACGAAAAGATGCCGAATCTGCACAACGAAGGTGATATCTCCCGAAATCATGTGGCCTACAATTTTCAGACACTGCGAGACGAAGTCTATATGCTGGCACGCGACGGCAACGTCACCGGCAACCGGATCGGCCCCGCGCGTTCGTCCTGTGCTGTTCACGTCGGGTCGTACAACGCCAATCGTGAGGCCGTCTATCTGCAGCAGCAAACGATCTCGGCGGAAGGTCTGAGCGGAATTGCATTCAGCACAAACGTCCCGCATACCGTCCGTGGCAAAGGCGAAACAAAGTCATGCACCGACTGCCACCTGTCCAAGGACAACGACAACAATGCCTTGCTCGCACAGTTGTTGATGCAGGGCACGAACTATCTGAATTTTATCGGTCGCAATTGCTGGGTTGGAGCGGGCGACCATGGATTGTTTGCTGTGCCGGTGACGGAACGCGACGAGCCTCAGACGGTGATCGGAAGCTCGATGCATCGCGTCGTCTATCCGCAGCGATTCGACGAGCACGAAAAGCATCACCGGGAACTCGAACATGCTCACGAGCATCCCGGCAACGACATTGGCGACAACATCTTCAGTCCGCACAAAGAAAACAAGGTTCTGAATATTCAGCTTCGCGGCGAGTATTGCTACGCCGCCTGCGGTGAAGGTGGTGTCCGGATTTATGACGTCGCCTTTATCGATCACAAGGGTTTCTCGGAACGAATCCTGACTGCTCCTGTGTCTCCCCTAGGGCAGAAGTTTTACGTCAAGTCGAAGTTCGCGACAGACATTGCCGCACCGACAACCATTGCGCCGGACCCGACGAGGACTCATAAGCCGGAAAATCATGAACAGCCCGTTCACGCGATGTACGGATACATCTACGCCACGGACTTTCACGAAGGCTTGATTCTGATCGGAGTCGGGACTCTGCTGGACGGAAACCCGCTCAACAACTTTGTGGAGAAAGACGTTGTCTTCAACCCCGGTGGTCTGCTGCAGGGCGCCAAATCTGTGACGATCTTCGGAACCTATGCTTACGTCTGCTGCAATGCCGGCCTGGTTGTTGTTTCGATTGACGATCCAAAATGTCCAGTTGTGACATGCGTGATCGGGGCTGATCAACTGCGAAATCCAAAAACGATCGAGATGCAGTTTCGCTACGGTTTCCTGCTGGACGACGATGGTCTGAAAGTACTCGACGTCACCGTCCCGTCTGAGCCGAAGTTGACAGCGACTCTGCCATTGGAACATTCGCACAACCTGTATGTTGCTCGTACCTATGCGTATATCGCTGGAGGAACTTCGGGTTTGATTATCGTGGATGTGAAAGATCCGACAAATCCCCGAATCGATCAGATCTACAACGCTCACGGCGAGATCAACGACCTCCGTGACGTCAAACTGGGAATTACCTACACGAGCGAATTCGCGTACCTCGCGGACGGCAAGAATGGCTTGCGAGTCGTCCAGTTGACGTCTCCGGAAACGCTCGGCAGTTCCGGTTTCAGCCCGAGGCCGACGCCCGAGTTGGTGGCGACGTTCAAAATCCCGAAAGAAGGCGAAGCGCTTTGTGTTTCAGAAGGTGTCGATCGAGACCGAGCGATCGATGAATCCGGCAATCAGATCGCAGTCTTTGGGCGAGTCGG
>JAYTAK010001424.1:0-5404 GCA_043737515.1 Candidatus Kuenenia sp.
AACGACACACTTCGCGGCGGCAACAACAATGACACGCTGTACGGCGATTTTGGCGTCGATACGCTCTTCGGCGACGCGGGCAATGATAGTCTCTTCGGTGGATCAGGCACCTTTGATCTTTCAATAGATACTCTCTGGGGAAACTCTGGAGCCGACAGGTTTAAACCAGCCTTCAAGCCCGGCGTCAATCCTCCGGTATTGGAAGACATTCGTGCCGATTTCAACGCGGGCCAGGGAGATACCAATAACTAGTGCGCCTAACTAGTTCGCCGGTTCCAGTTCGTGAATCCGGGACAGCCGAACTCGACCGCGCGCGGTTGAGCATGGCGCATTCGTTTAACCGCGTGGGCAACGCCCCGCGCTTCGTATTTCAAATCTCAAATCTCAAATACGAAATTTCAAATAGAACAATCGCGGCCCGCTGGGCACGCGGTTAAACGAGTCAATGCCAACGGCAAAGCACGATCTCCACCACGCACGACTCAATCGACGGGCCGCACAAACATGCCGAATGCCAGTGTCTTCCCTTTTCCAGTTTCGTTAAGGAGCAGTTTCATGTTCAACTTGATCAAGACCGTTCAACGTACAGCCTGTTCTCAGGCTCCAAAACCTCAGGCACTCTCAATTTGCCTGTGCATTGCCGCCATGCTGGCGACCATGTCGGTGTGTTCTGCGCAGTCGATTGAGGTGGATGAACTCACCGACGCAGCTTTGCAGATCGATGGCACAGTGATGTATGTGTACGGCACGGATCTGGACGACTGGATACTCGTCCAGCCGCACCCGACTCAAGTCAATCACGTCCGAGTGCAGATTCTGGATCTGGACGACGTCGTTCTCGCGGAGCACCACTACTCGATGGCTTCGCTGGAAGCCATCATCGTGTTGCTTGGCGCGGGGGCGGATACTTACAGTAACACGACAACCAAACGCGACATTGTCTACGGCGGTACAGGAGGTGACACAATGTACGGCGGCAAAGGAATTTCGTGGTTGTATGGAGAAGGTGGCGAAGACACCGTCTACGGCGACCTCGGCAACGATGTCATCGACGGCGGAGAGAACTCTGATGTCATCGGAGGAGGCTGGGGCAACGACATCCTGATCGGCGGCACGGGAAACGATACTCTTTCTGACGACATGGGCGACGACTGGATGTTCGGCGGAGCCGGTTCAGATCACCTGATTTCCGGATTCGGCGAGAGTCTGCTTTACGGAGAAGGCGATGGCGACACGATCGACGGAGACTTCGACGACACCGCCTGGGGCGGTCCAGGCATCGACATCATCACCGCCGGAACTGTGTACGGCGGTGAGGGCAATGACGAGATTACCGGGACAGCGGGCGTGGATGTGCTTGTCGGAGAAGCCGGCAACGACACGATTCATGGCCTCGGTGGCAATGATTTTCTGAACGGTGGTCCTGGCGAAGATCACCTGTATGGGGAAGCCGGAGTCGATCAGCTACGCGGCGGAACGGAACGCGACTGGCTGTACGGTGATCTCGGCAACGACACGCTTTACGGCGACGATGGCGACGACATCATGTATGGCGGTCAGAACAACGACACGCTCCACGGTGGCAACAACGGCGACATCATGCTCGGCGGATCCGGCAACGATACGCTGAACGGCGGCACCGGGAATGACTTCCTGACCGGAGACACCGGAACCGATGTGCTCAACGGCAACGAAAACAATGACACACTGATCGGCGGAACCGTGGGCCCCGATGGCTCAAACGACACGCTCAGGGGGAATTCCGGAGCCGATATGTTCAAGCGGGCCTACGTCGGAAATCCTCCGGTCTGGGAGGACACTCTTGCCGACTTCAATGCTGGCCAGGGAGATACGACGATTCCGTAACGAACCTTCAGCGTCCGGTAGCAATCTGTCAAAAATACACTCACCGGGAACGAAGGTGGGGATCAGTTCCGGGGCGATACCAAATTCTGAGAGGCTGGGATAAAACCAACAGTCTGGTGTCGTTTAGGCAAGAAAATTATGAGGTAAGAAGATGAGTCGCATTGGAGTTGTTTAATTTTCCTACCCCCTAATCTTCTTGCCTTAAATTGCGATTCCGCTTGTTCACCCTCCCGCGTTCGAGGCACAGAGAAAATGTTCCGTGGCTGATTGCATCAACTGATGCCTCCTTGTTAAGCAGGGAGTCAGAAGTTTTTTGTTTAACGACAATCCGGAGGCGTCGATGGCGATGGGGCACGCGGTCGCCTGCGGCCTGTCGTTAAACGAGTTATGTCAAATAACGTTGACACCACTGCTTAACTCCGACAGTTGTTATAGCGACGATCCTGGGCGTGCTGCCTGGACGTCCGCATCGCAGCGTGTGTGGAATTCATGCTTCCTCAGAAATCCCGTAGCGTTCCAGCAGGCGGTAGAGTTTTCTGCGGTGGATGCCAAGGATGCGGGCGGTGCGGGCCTTGTTGCCGTTCTGCTGGCGGAGAATCGAGACGATGTGAGTTTTCTCAAGATCGTCCAGACGCGGTGAGTCGACCGCGTGGTTGCCATTCGCGTCCGGCGATCCTGTCGGATGCGAAGTCGATGCGGTGGAAGAAACGCGATGCGCGGGCGAGCCGTCTGAGTGGTCGATGATTTCGGCAGGCAGATCATCAATTGTGATCTGATGGTGATCAGCAAGGATTTGAGCCCGTTCGATCGCGTTTTTTAACTGTCTGACATTGCCCGGCCACTGATAAACTTCCATCGCCCGTTGAGCCTCATCGGTGATGGACCAGCCTTTGCCCAGCATCGACTGGATCAGCAGCGCGACGTCGCCTTCGCGCTTTCGCAGGGGCGGCAATTCGAGTGACATGACGTTGATGCGGTAGTACAGGTCTTCGCGAAAGCGGCCAGCGGCGACTTCATCGACCAGTGTCCGATTCGTCGCGGCAATCAGGCGAACATCCACTTTCCGTTCGCGATGCGATCCGACGCGACGGATTGATCCGTCTTCCAGTGCCCGCAGGAGTTTGGGCTGCAGCGCTCCGGGAAGTTCACCGATCTCGTCGATAAAGAGAGTTCCGTTGTCAGCGACTTCAAACAGCCCGGCGCGGTCTTCGTTGGCACCGGTGAAGGCACCTTTGCGATGTCCGAACAATTCGCTTTCGACAAGTTGTTCCGGCAAAGCCGCGCAGTTGATCGTGACGAACGGTCGATTCGCGCGGTGACTCTTCTGCTGCAATGCGCGGGCGACGAGTTCTTTGCCCGTGCCGCTTTCACCCTGAATCAGGACCGGCTTGTCGGTCGGAGCGACACGTTCAATCAGGCGAAACACTTCTCGCATGCGAAAGGAATCGCCGATGATGCGCACGGTCGGTTGAGACCGTTCGATGATGGCCCGCAACTGGCGGTTCTCTTTCTGGAGCCGCGCGCGTTCCCATGACATCATGCAGCGCTGTTCAAGTTCATCCAGAGGAAACGGTTTGGTCAGATAGTCTGAAGCACCCAGCTTCATCGCGTTGACCGCGCTTTCGATCGTGCCCTGGCCTGTCAGGATGATCACTTCCGTCTCGATCTGCGTGGACTTCATGCGTTCCAGCAGTTCCAGTCCCGAAAGGCCGGGCATATTCATATCGACGATCGCCACATCGAAGACTTTTCGGTCGCAGGCTTCAAGGGCTTCGTGGCCATTGGCGGCTGCTTCAACACGATGACCTTTCCGCGTCATCCAGCGGGTGCAGGTCTCGCGAAAATCCGGATCGTCTTCCACCACGAGCAAATTCATAGCGTTTTGAGATGTCATGGGTGGCTCCGAGCTGTCTTTTCGTGAACGATCGGACTGTCAAATCGAACGGAAGTTAGTGCGGATATGAGTGTGCGACAACGCACAGGTGTGTGCTAGTTCGTCCGATTGCACAGTCTCAGAATCGGAATTCAGGCGAAAAGACTGGCAGCGTGGCTAAGAGCGAACCGCATTCCGAATTGCGGCTGTTCGCGGAAAAAGCAGGACGATCTGAGAGCCACCATGTTCAAGCGGTCGAGCCATGACCGAGCCTCCATGAGCTGTCATGATGCGATGGACGATGGCCATTCCCAGTCCCGTGCCTTTTTGTTTTGTCGTGAAGAAGGGCTCGAAGATCAGATCGGCGATTTCCTGCGTCATGCCGGATCCGTCGTCCGCAATCGTGATCATCACAGCGGGGTCAATCCCGCACTGCGCCTCTTTGCAGGAAACGGTAATTGTGCCTTCGTTGCCACAGGCATGGATGGCATTCTCGATAATGTTACGCATGACCTGCTCGACTCGATGCACATCCACTTCGCAATTCAGATGTTGCGAGTCCTGAGCATCGACAAGTTCGATGAGCTTGCCTTTGCGGGCAGCGGCGAGATTCTCCCATTCCTTGTGCCAGATTGTCGCGAGATCACATTCGCGGAATTCCAGATGAATGGGGGCCGCGTAGCCTCGCACTTCTTCGTACAGCCGATACAGATCCTGCAGGGCCGTGGTGGCTCGACGCGCCAGATCGAGCTGCTCCTGATTGTCCTTCAAATCAAGCGACAGCATGTCAAGGCAGGCCTGAGCACGCTGCAAAGCGTTGCGACTTTCATGAGCAAGGCCAGTGACCATCTGGCCGATCGCGGCCAGCCGTTCTGCCTGAAACAACTGTTTCTGCACGCGTTCCAGTTCCGACAGGTCGCGAATGATGCCGGTGAAATACTGTTTGCCGCGCACAGCGAATTCGCTCACTGCCAGATGGACGGGAAATTCTGATCCGTCTTTTCGGCGGCCTATGACGCAGCGTCCGACGCCGATGATGGATGGCTTTCGGGTCTCAATGTATCGGGCCACGTACGCATCATGCTGACTGCGGTCCGGTTCCGGCATCAGCATGTGAATGTTATTGCCGAGCAGTTCCTGAATTCTGTAGCCAAACATGCGTTCCGTCGCCGGATTGACTGAGCAGATCAGACACTGGTGATCGATCGTAATGATCGAATCGACGGCAGTGTTGAGGACCGCGCGACTGCGAGCAACTTCGTCCGGGCCGGAGGAAATCGGGCGAAAACCGGAACACAGCGTGACGAGAAATTTTCCCTCATCGAGCCCAAAGTGCAGTGGCATCGCGTGCAGCAGCATCGTCAGTGTCGCACTTTCCGGAGTCAACGCCACGCTGACTTCGGCGTGAATGCTGAAACCGATTGTCGTCAGATCGTGCCACAAGTCTGCAAGTGGTGCATGATGGAGCGCTGAGACTCCTTCCAGCAGCCGACAGCCTTCTGACAGGATGAAGCAATTGTCCTGCATCGTGGCGGACGAAAGAATGCGGGAATCTGCGGCACAGACGAACGCAAGAAGTCTGGGGACTTCGGGATCGACGAACGGGTTGTTTGTCATTCGCCTTATCCCCCCGAGACCTCAATGCGTCGGGGTTTGGCGCGGGCC
>JAYTAK010001425.1:0-2339 GCA_043737515.1 Candidatus Kuenenia sp.
GTACTGGCTGTACGTGTCGGTGCGCAGTGACCGCGCTCCGGCAGCGATCGCAGCGTCCGTCTGATCCTTCGTGTAGTAGCGATCGTCATGATTGTGGTCGACGTAGTAGCCGACGACATCGTCGAAGTCATTGCCGCACCGACAGCTCCGGAAGAATCGCCTAAGCCCGCTGCCTCAAAACCGGCGGCCCCGATGAGTGGCTCTCCCATGGATCGCATTCGCGCCATGGGTGCGGCAAAGAAGGAATAACCTCGTTGAACCCGACACCAACGGCGAGGCGGAGAACCCAGCGCGGGCTTCGCCCGCAACCCAAAGTAGCCATCACGCTCCGCCGTGATGAGCATTTGTCCTTCAAGACTCATCAACCGAGACAGTTTTCCACGACCAGCCCCGTTTCATGGCCTGAAGGACAATCAGCGCGGGCACTCCATTCATGTGGCCCAGTTCAAGGCTCGTCACGGCGGAGCGTGACGGCTACTTTCCGATTTTACCCCCACCGAGTCCGAACCCTGGCGAGAACAAAGTTGAAGCAAGAGAACGACTTCTACAAATCGCCGCCTGAGAATCTTCGCGGCATCATAAAAAATCAACGGTTAGTAGTACGGAGTACCAGAGGTTCGACGTCGGGGCAATAAAATTGCTTTCTCGATTTCATGCTGACCGTAGATTTTTGCGATTCCATCCGTGGTCTCCGTGCCCTCCGTGGTTAATGGTTAAGAATGCGATTTGTGTTCTGCCTGCGGCGGTTCCTGAGCCTCCTTTCGGACTGAAACTGAATTTCTTCGCGCCATACGAACATTCTGATCGTTAGTAGTAAGAGAGATTTCCTCGCCGATGGCGTCGGGTTAAACCGGCAAACAAGATTCCTTTGAACCGGAGCAGAGACTCAAATGCGAATTGCGTGGTTCGAATGTGCCACCGGACTCAGTGGGGACATGACCCTGGCGGCATTGATTGATGCGGGTGCCGACGTGGCAATCGTGCGGAAAGCGATTGCGTCGCTGAATCTGCCTGACGTCGTCCTGCGAGTTGAAACGGTGATCAAGGGCGGTTTCCGATCACTGCATGCACTTGTTGATCATCCAGAACAGCACGCTCACCGGCACTTCACGGACATCCGCCGCATCGTCGAACAGGCCACTGGCCTGACCGCGCGGCAAAGGCAACTGGCGCTACGGATGTTTCTGGCTGTGGCCGAAGCCGAAGCCCGCGTGCATGGATCGACGGTCGAGAAAATCCATTTCCACGAAGTCGGGGCGATTGATTCGATCGTCGATATCGTCGGCGTGGCTGTCGCATTTGATCTGCTGGGAATTGATCGAGTCGTCTGCAATGCGATTCCGACCGGGCGTGGGTTCGTCAAAATTGATCACGGGATTTGTCCGATTCCGGCACCCGGCACGGCGGAGATCCTTAAAGGAATTCCGCTGTCCGACATTCCGATCGAATCTGAACTGACGACGCCGACCGGTGCTGCGATCGCGAAAACTCTGGCAGACAGTTTCGGCCCGATGCCCGCAATGACCATCGAAGCCATCGGCTGCGGCTGTGGCACGAAGACGTTTCCTGAACGCGCGAACGTGCTGAGAATCTTCATCGGCACGGCCACCGTTTCGGCAGACACGGAACACGTGGTGATGCTGGAAACGAATCTCGACGATGTGCCCGGCGAGTCCATCGGCCACGTCCGCGAACGATTGCAATCCGCCGGCGCTCTGGATGTCTTCGTCACCCCGGTGCAGATGAAGAAAGATCGTCCCGGAGTCGTGCTGAGCGTTCTCTGCCGTCCCGAACTCGTCGCACGCTGCGAAGACATCGTGTTCGCCGAAACCGGCACGCTCGGCATCCGCCGTCTGCAGATCCAGCGCAGCGTTCAGCAGCGGGACATCGTGGAAGTCGCGACACCCTGGGGTAAGGTCCGTGGCAAGCGCGGCTGGCGCACCGGCCGGCAACCAACGTTCTCGCCCGAGTTCGAAGATTGCGCCCGTCTTTCACGCGACACCGGAATTCCACTGCGCGACATCTATCGTGCCGCAGAGTCAGCATTCTCATCGACAACCGTCACAGCGACTCCCGCAGCGCCCGCTCGGGATCACGACCACATGCATGATCACGACCACATGCACGACCACGACCACATGCATGACCACGACCACATGCATGACCATCGGCATTAGCCTGCAATGCGTTTGGCGCGGGCTTCGCCTGCCACCCGATTTACGCCCCGGCGGAGCTTGCCTGCAATGGCGTGGACTTAAGGCGAGCGGGGGATGTCAATCCCCTGATATTCGTCGCGAACCCAAACAAATCAGGGGACTTACGTCCCCCGCTCGCCGTTG
>JAYTAK010001426.1:0-5399 GCA_043737515.1 Candidatus Kuenenia sp.
GTTTCATTCGATGATAAACGATCGCTGACGATGACTGTTCAGCCTGAGCAGCCCGCGCTTGAAAAAATGCGACTGCGACCTGGTTCTTTTTTTTCACCGGATCGAGACGCGATCATCGTCGCAGGTCAATGGCTGGCGACGGAGGATTCGGTCGTGGACACTGCAGTTCCGACGCCGGGAGATGTCAGTCCGGCGTTTGCTGCTCCGATCATTTCATTTCTTCGCTCATCGCCTTTGGCGGTGTGTCTGGCTCAACGGACGCTGGACGAGGGCACGATGGAACCCAGTCTTCAGTTTGTCGAGATCCCGTCCGGCAAGGTGCTTTCAACTCTTGCAGTCGGCGAAGGCGTTGATCTTACTCGCGGCGGTCGCGATTGGCGGATGTGCGAAACCCCTGACAACAGCGGCCTGCTGCATGTCACAAGTACTCACGTCCGTTTCCTGCCAAACGCAATACTGCCCGCAGAACTGAAGGAATTACTCAACGCACCGCCGATGATGCTTCAAACCAGACCAGATCTGGCGTTTCGGATTGGTGAAGTAAAAGAGGTCCCGATGCAACCGACCGACCCACGTTCCAGCGTGACGTTGCGGACAGCCCCGGAAGGCATGACTCTGCACGACGGAATTCTGCGTTGGCAGCCAGGCATCGCTCAGCAGGGCAGGCACACGGTTGAAATCGAGTTCATCGCCGGATCGGTGAAGAAGACATCCCGGCTTGAGGCTCGTGCGGATTTCGACGTCCAGAAACTTCCGGCGTCGTACTATCGACTCGCATACTCGCCGATTCTTCGACTTCTGGCCGGAGCGACCGTAAAGCCTGACAGGACGTCGGTAATCGATATACTGCGTGCCGACGAACGCGGGCAGTTCAATGTGATTCGTTCGATTCCGACTTCCTGGCCAGCGACAGACCTCGCTATGTCATCAATGGATGGCAAGTCCGGTTCGCTTGCGGTCAGCGGTACAGGACAGGACGGTTTAGTTGTATTCGATCCGTTTACGGGAACAAAAACGGCTGAATTCACCGCCCCTGCGTCGTCTGTCAACGCATTGACAGTCGCCATCGGGCCACAGCGTTCGCTGCTGGTTTACGGCGCTTCACAAAGTGGTGCTGTGCCCGTCGATTGTGCTGGGTTGGTAGATCTGAAGTCCGGCAAACACCTTGGGCTGTTTCGCGCGGTACCCGACGAACAGCCGGGGCACCCCGAACGTATCGTCACAAGCGCTGACCCGCCACGTCAGAGCAACCGCCGAAACGTCATCAGCCATGCTTCGATTTCCAGCGACGGAGAGTCGGTGCATTTGATTACCCGCACGTTTGATGGCACTGGCGGCGTCGAATACTCTGAGTGGGCCATCCCCGATGACCTTTCGCA
Organism: Candidatus Kuenenia sp.; assembly: GCA_043737515.1. Classification (GTDB taxonomy): domain Bacteria; phylum Planctomycetota; class Planctomycetia; order Planctomycetales; family Planctomycetaceae; genus SXXK01. The sequence goes on from JAYTAK010001426.1 coordinate 1,380, forward strand.
TGAATCAACGGAACTGAACTGCCTGTACCGGGCGAACATTCCGGAACTCCAGGGCGGGCATCAGGACTTGCGACTCATCTCCGGTGGCATGGGTTTCGCCTCGATTCGATCCAGGCTCTTTACTTATGGTCAGCAATCCGCCCGCGACAACTCCCTTTTTGAACCGCAGCATTTTGTTACCGGTCGTCCTTTCCTGATTCAATCGCATGTTTCGGATTCTGTCCGTCGGGCGATCGAAACGGGCTTAACGCCGACAACGAATTTCTCTGTTGTGGCGTTGAACAGCCAGCAGACTGTGACGCCGGAGTTTTCGCTTTCATTGGGACCGCTGGTGTCTCAGAGCAGCCTGCCAAACACATTGCTTTGTGCATCGGATGAGACAACGCAAACGGTCTTGTTTGCTCGTGGCGAATCACTGACCCGAATTCCGTATGCCGCCCTGGGAATCGATGACCAGTTGTTTGATCCGGCTGTTGTTGTCTCAGGTCCTCGAATGCTGCAGGCGGGAAACGAGTACGAGTTTCCGCTGAAAGTGTTTCCGCCGGCCGCGACGGTTTCAATTGAGAAGTCGCCGGCTGGAACAAGACTCGAAGACAATCGTCTGAAATGGAAAGTTGCCGCCGACGCCGGAGACCAGGAAGCGATCATATTGACCGTGACGCATGGCGCGAAGTCGCGGACCGCAGAAACGTTGTTCAGTGTCGCGGCTGCCGTCCCGGTAGCCATCAGCGAGACGATTCCTCGTTACACGTTTGATCGAGAATCGGGCTTGATTGCAGGCATCGACGCAACAACTGGTCTCGTTGTCTTTTTTGATATCGAACAACTTCGCCTCGGTCGCAGCGCTCGGCAACGCACACTCAAGCTCGACGAGCATCCTCAACTCATCGAATTCAAGCGGGTGGAAGACAAGTTGTGGCTTGTTGCCGTGTCTGACCATTCTCGTCGTGTGAGAGTCGTTGATCCGGACACGGGCGACGTGCAATTCGACCTGAAAGAAAAATTGCTACCGGGGATCAACGAGATTCTCGCGTCACCCGACGCGACAATTCCGTTGGTTATCCTGAAGTCCGGCGAGAACACATCGATTGCGTCGAAATGGCAGCTACTGAACGTGAAGAACGGTGAAGTTTCCCTGCAAGGTGAGAATCAGTCGATCGTGTCATTTTCGAATCACGCCGGTTCGCTGGCATTGCACGATGCCGGAATCCGGGGTCAATTGGTGATTGCCGACATCGCCGACTCTGCATTCACAGGCTTACCGCTACTGATAAATCGCCGACCGACGTTCCATTCGAACACGGAAATTCGAGTCGAAAGCAAAGTCGATTTCCAGTTCCATTGTCTGCATCAGGCGGGGACGGTGTATTCAGCGAACGAAGGGGCGACCGGACGTGCGATCCAATTTGAGCCGCTTGCGTTTTTCGATAAGTCGCCGTTTTTCCTGTCGGTGACTGTGGATGAGCCAGCGAATCAGAATCAACCGACAGGAATTGGATCCCCGGTTTTGATCCAGCTCATGGCCGTCTCCCGAAACACACTCAAGCCTGTGGGGCGGCCCGTGACACTGCGGATTCCGCCAACTTCGCTGAATCCGCATGACTTTCGGCAACCTCGACCAGTCCAGGTGTTCCTGTCCGACGATGAGAAAAAGGTGTTGGTCACGAGCCCTCGGGCCTGCTGTGTTGTACCGATCGCAGCGTTGCGTCTGCCTGACGAAGTCTCCCTTGCCCTGCAAGCAACCAGCGTTGTCTTCCCCGTCGGAACAGAATCCACTGTGGATCTTCGTGCCGTGGATGATCGGGCGACGATTTCCATCTCGTCGCTTCCTGACGGAATGACCTTTGAAGAAAACAAGTTGAAATGGACACCGCGCCCTGTCGATGCGGGGAGTCGTTCGTTGGTGGTTCGTCTCCAGGCAGGTGACCAGGAACGCTTCGAAACCATTCCGATCCGCGCCACGCTGCCCGGTCTCGAATTGCCTTATCGCATTGCCGGGATGTCTGCCGAGCCACAGAACAACGTCGTGTTCCTCTGGGGAAACATGCCGCGTGGTGCCGATGGCATTCAGCAAACTTCGATGTGCATCGTCGATCTTTCGAAGCGGGAGATTGTGACTCAGGCCGCGATTGCTGCTGAGGAATTTCAGATGGCCATCTTCGAAGGAAAGCATGTCGTTATCGCCCTGGCGGATCGAACTGGCCAGAGACTGGTTGTACTGAATTCTGACGATTTGTCCGTCGTTGCAAATGTGCCTCTGCAGGTTCAGCCTTTACAACTCGGATTACTGAGAAAAGAAAAGATGCTTGTCGTGTCGCAGAACGAGCGAATCCTGCGATGTTCAGTGCCAGATTTGAAATGGCAGGACGAAAATGAGCAAGCCGATGCATCGACTGCGCGGTCTGCTCCGGCAGTTTTGACGCCGCACGGAATCACGCGCGGTCAGCTTAGTGTCAATTGGAACGGAAGCAATCGGCTCTGGCGCGTGAGGGAACCTGGAGTCATCCACGTTGAGCGAATAGTTCTCCAGCCTGAATTTGCCGCTCCGGAATCCATTGGAGTGTCCTCCTTCACTTCCGAGGATCTCCGCATCGCCTGGATTGGTGCCGGGCCATCAATGAGTGTGCTTCCGTCATCGTCGGGCAGTCCGACGCTGCACGCCGGTGTTTTTCATCAGAGCGATTTACTGAATGTGAATACATCACAGGTCCGAGTTCGCGTTTCGTGTGTCACTGTCCCGAATTCGCAAATGTTCCCGCTGGATACTGACCGCGACTCGGACCAGCCGACGGTCGGTGCTCTGACAGTTGGCGATTCGCGGGCGATCACACTGGTTGATCAGGCTCAAGGCCAGAATCAAGGCAACGCAGCGACAACCGGCGAGCAGGTGTTTGCGGCGTACGGCAGCAATGTCTGGATGATACGAAACGATCAGTTGGAACTGACAACTTCGAATCAGCCCGCGCGACCGATTTTCGTCCATCAGCAGTCGCACTTCCTGCTCGAAGGCACTGGCCAGACAAAGCTCACGCACACGATCCATGGCGGAGATCCAAAGATTCGTTTTGCAACGGCGAATCGCATTGCCGGCGTATCAGTGGATGCATCGACTGGAGATGTTACGGTGGATCACAAGATCATCGCTGACAGCGTTCAGCAGGAAATGATGGATCATCTGCAGTCGATCGGCGTCATGCGCGAAATAGCGACTGTGGATGCTGCGGTTGTTATCAGGCACATCTCCGGGCGTGCGAAGGAACTCACCCGGCAGGTAATCACCACAGGCAAGACGCTCCCTGAAGGCATTCCCGTTTTCGTGCCGATCGAACTTGTCCTGCTGCACGATGGCCAGCCCGTCGATGCCCTGGGCTATACGGTCGCAGTCATGGTCGCCACAGACTCGATTATGGCGGCAATCAACACATGCGTTCAAAGAGCCCCCGGCAACTCGAATGCCGATATCGAAGAATTGAGACGACTGGTCAACCGACTCGAACACCGACTGCAGCGAGCCGAGTCCATACTTCGCGAAAATGGACTCGAAGTCCCGCAGCAATGACCGAAACTCACCGCAATGAATGTCCCCTTGTGACTTTCAGATAACACACGCAGTCGTTCTGCCGGGCGGATTCGTGTTTTGTTGGGAGAGAATAGAATGGTCTTCACTGCTCTGCAAACGTTGATAATGTTGTTTTCCCGAGAACATTTTTGGGCACCATGCGGGCCATCCTCAATCTGCTCCCTGACTGACGCCGTCGGACTTCTTTGTGCCGCGAATCGCGGATGCCGTCGTTTTCCCAATCGCAGTTTCTCACCGCAGATAACCTGGCGCGGCGAAGCCGCAAATCCGAAATCCGAAAGAACTACGGCCGAAAAGATGCGCCCAAAAAGTACAGCGCGGCCCTTCAGGCCGCAACCAAAACCCTTTGTGCCATGTGTTATGCCTGTCCGTCCATCTCTTGGCTGTCTTTGCTGACACGTCTGCGTTCGATCCTCCGGACTTTGGCAGAACGATGGAGG
>JAYTAK010001427.1:0-2334 GCA_043737515.1 Candidatus Kuenenia sp.
AGCGGCTTCCATGCTGCGTCTTCCATCGAGATCACAATCGGCTTTTCGAAAGCACCGTCGCCGATCGAAATTGAAACAAACCCATCCACCGGACGCAGATCCATCACAAACACGGGACTCGCAAACGACTCGGTCGTCGCGAGCAGAGTGGACCCTGATTTCGTTTTGCCGTCGAATGCCAGCACCCAGTCGTTGACGTGCCAATGTTCTTTTTCCGCATCAGTGACTTTCCAACCTCGCAGATCAAGCCCGGAGTAGAGACTGACAAATCCTCGGTTGGCGACAGCCACATGTTCTGGTGCCACGGGGGTTTCCGGAAGCTCCTGAATACGCAGATTGCGGTAGTGAACCACCCCGCCTTCGGATTCAAGACAGATGTAGCCTTTTCGAGGACTCGCCTCTGCCCCCTGAGTCACCACCTTGTGATTGACGGCCAGTGAGATCGCTCCATCGCGGCACTCGATGCGGTAGTGATTCCATTGTGGGCTTGGCAGTGATCGTTCCTCAGTCGGAAACGCACGGTTGCCGCCACGCCCATTGACCGGCGTCATCGTCGCGCCGTGGATGGGGAAAATATCGCCGTGAGTTGTGTGATGTGGCGACTGGCCGTAGGCATTTTCCAGAACCTGAACTTCGACGCTGCGATGAAACGGCACGCCCTTCGCGGTGATGTCGTCCGCCCAGACAAAGATCCCTGCGTTTCCGCCAGGGAGCATGTGCCGCCATTCCACTTCCAGAATGAAGTTCTGATACATTTTTTCCGTGCGAATCTCCCCAACCGGTTTTCCGGAACACACGAGCATTCCATCCTGAACGGTCCATGTATCTTTGGGGGTATTGACCAGCACCCAGCCCGCAAGATCTTTCTCATTGAACAACGGCAAAAAGCCATCCGCGTCATCGGCGAATACCTGACCCGGCGACAGACATGCAATGGCACCCACGACAGCAGACCACAGGAAACGACAGCACATAAAGCACCTCTCCGCACTGAAACAAATAACCGCCGAGGTGATTCATACAGCGCCCCGGAGTTCAAACATCGCCCCGGAGGTAGAATGGTTATCGGCGGTTACAACTTGAAGGATTCCTGACGCAGAATTCGAAAAGATTTATCGAAAACTCGCGATGTATCCGCAACCACCAGGTTTCCGTCAACGTCCGGAGTATTCATAAGCGTTCCAGCCGTACCACATCGCCATACAGCATCATGCATCGCCACCGCTTACGCCGCGCGGTCAGGATGCTGAGTCCGACGTGCAATGTTCACTGAATCCGCCATGCTTCGATCGCGCCGCGGACGAGTTGTCCCATTTTGGGAGGTGACGCTTCGAAGTGGACAGCGAAACCGTTTTCGGTGAGCGCTTCGGAACAGGTCGGGCCGATGGAAGCAACCTGAGTTCGACGTTCAATGGCCGCACGGATTTCGGCGAGGCATCCGCACTGCTCAGCGACCGTCAGCACGTTGCTCACCTGATTGGCGCTGGTGAAGAGCAGAATATCGACGCGGCCCGCAGCGGTTTCGCGCAGGGCGGTTTCCAGCGGTGCGATGTCTTCCGGCAGTGCCCAACGGTAGACCGGAACCGGCGTTACGATCGCCCCGCGTGTTTGCAGTTCCGCGTACAGTCGTGCGTTGGGCAGTCCGTATTCCTGAACGGCGACGGCCTGACCATCCATGGCAACGCCGGATTCATCAATGGCACCCACAAGTTCGCGCCAGGTATTCGGTTCCGGCGCGCGGACCGCATACTTCAGCCCCAGTTTGCCCAGCACGGCCGCTGGCTTTGGGCCGCGAATGATCAGTGTCGTGTGACTGAATGCCTCAATGAGCGGGTCGTACAAACCTTGTGATCGAGCGACTTCGAACAGGGCTTCCGTCCCGCCGCCGGTGAGCAGAATCACGACCGGAAATTTTCCGGCGATCGCATCCCTGACAAATCGAATCGCGACGGGATTGTCTTCGATCGGTATCTCGCGCATGGATGGTGCCGACAGAGGTTGTCCACCGTGGCGCAGTATCAGCGAACACATGTCGTCTGCACGACGGCTTTCGAAGGAACAGACAATCGGGCTGGAAGTATCAGGCATGGTTTGTACGACTAACCGTTGATTTCTTGTTCTCACGCGAAGATTCTCCGGCGGCGGTTTGCAGAGGTTATTCTCGCGCGTAGACTTCGTTCTCACCAGGGTTCGGCCTCGGTGACGGGCAAATCGCAAAGTAGCCGTCACGCTCCGCCGTGACTCTGCAATCGATGTTGTAAAAAGTCGTTGGCAGCGGTGGTGGCGAGAGCTGGGGTCGAAGGGACTTTGTACACTATTCTGACTTCGGTGCGA
>JAYTAK010001428.1:0-12406 GCA_043737515.1 Candidatus Kuenenia sp.
AAGTCGTGGTCTGTATTTTTCTGCCGATCATTTTTCTGCCCGTCCTGACTTCTGCAGACAGACGTCTGAAAATCTTCTCACGAAAACAAGACTCTTCACGTTTACTGAACAGGGTGACTCGTGGCTTGGCTGGCGACACGATTCAGGCTATCGTGCGAAAGTCTCGGGCATGGAGTTGTTATCTGTGTCTCACCGTAACATCGGGAATACTCGTGGAATTCACTGTCACATGTCCGTCCTGCAGTACGACGCTTCGACTTAGGGATGAATCGCTGCCGGGCAAAGCGATTCGTTGTCCACAAGAGCTGACGGCAGATTAATTCCCGATAACTGGTAAGCCGTTCTGGCAACAAAGCAGCGCACCGAACATGACATTCCGCTGGGATTTTCGCGAGCATGTGTCCCTGAGCATGTTCGTGCTCAAGTGGCTGGCGATCAGTGTGCCGTCGGCAGCCGTTGTTGGTTCCGCTGTGGCGATGTTCCTGTGGTTGCTGGATCGTGTGACCGAACTTCACTGGCAGAATCCGTGGCTGCTGTATCTGCTTCCGGTGGCAGGACTGGCGTCGGGGTTTCTCTACTATCGGTTCGGGCAAGCTGCTGAGGCTGGTAACAATCTCATCATGGAACAGATCCATGAACCCGGTGGCGGGGTTCCGACGCGGATGGCTCCACTGGTACTCATCGGGACGCTCATCACGCATCTGTTCGGTGGTTCTGCCGGACGTGAAGGGACCGCCGTGCAGATGGGCGGCAGCATCGTCGCGACCTTCGGACGCTGGCTGAAACTGAATGAACAGGACACGCGGATCCTGCTCACATGCGGCATCGCGGCGGGCTTTGGAGCCGTCTTCGGAACGCCTCTGACGGGAGCCATTTTTGCCATCGAAGTTCTGACCATCGGCCGGATGAGTTACACGGCCCTGATTCCGTGTCTGATTGCCAGTATCGTTGGCGATCAGGTCAACACCGCGTGGGGAGTTGGTCACACGCAGTATCAGATCGCATGTGCCGCGCGTGTGTCCGAGGCGGCATCCGGCATGACGCTGGACTGGAAACTCACGGGCAAGGTCGCGATTGCCGCTGTCTGTTTTGGCCTGACAAGTGTGCTCTTCGCACAACTCACGCACGGCATTGCATGGGTTTTCAAACGCACGATCGCGATTCCATGGCTACGTCCGGCGGTCGGTGGCATCCTGGTGATTCTGCTGACACTTGCCTTGGGTGATCGGGACTATCTCGGTCTGGGAGTCCATGCCAATCCAGACACGCCTGATGCTGTGACCATTCAGTCCTGCTTTCTAGTCGGCGGCGCGGCGATGTTGAGCTGGTGGTGGAAGCTGCTCTTCACCGCGGTGACCGTCGGCAGTGGTTTCAAAGGCGGCGAAGTGACCCCACTGTTTTTTATCGGAGCGGCCCTGGGAAATGCACTCGGCCACCTGCTGGGCGCACCGGTGGACCTGATGGCGGCTCTGGGATTCGTGGCTGTCTTCGCCGGAGCGACCAACACGCCGCTCGCCTGCACGATCATGGCCATTGAACTCTTCGCGCACGGAAACGGTTCACTCCTGAGTTCCAGCTTCGTCGTCTACGCCGCAATCGCATGCTTCCTGTCCTGGTTCCTGAGCGGTCATTCCAGCATTTACCGGGCACAGCGCATTGACGAGGTGTAGCGTACGCGAAACTTCTCATGTCTACAGGGGGCCTTCGTCCCTCCAGTCCATGGTCCATAGTGGCTGGAGTTGAAGGTTGCTGAGCTGATCATCGATCAATCAAAACCGATAACCTGAAACCATCAGCATACGTCGCGTCTCGATCGCTTCGGGTTCATTGATTCTCAGTACCGCAATCGTGGCACGCCCCGTCCCTGTCGTGCCCACAAGAACCGCGTCGTTCCATCTAAAATGACCTGTCCACACGTCTCGGCGTGGATGAAATATTTGCACCGCAACGGCCTGAAGCCCGTCGGGATCAATTCCGGCAATATTTGGCCCCTTGAAGCTATTGCAGTAGTAGCAACTGAGCGCGAGATTGCCAGCCGCCGTTTTCCCACCATGTTTCTCTGCGATAATGTGATCAATCTGGAACGGCAACCATGCAAATTCCGCCGGAAACCGGCAATACTCGCATCGATTCGCGGCTCGTTCCCAAATGAGTTGGAGGAGTTCGGGCTTCATTTGGCCTGGTTCAAAACAGAGTGTGCCCGAATTCGCAGCATTTCGATCATGCGACCGGTTCGTCGGTACTCGTCGATCTCCTGCTGCTCGTCAGTTGTCAGTGAATCGTCGCGGGATTTGGCAGCCAATTCATTGGCGCGAAGCTCATCAACCGGATCCAGGTGAATAGCCCAGAAGTATCGAGCTGCATCAAGTGTCATTCCCGATGGATTTGTGCCCAAAGCCCTGTCTAAGATCGCTGTCTGTGTATTCATATAAAGACTGCCATAAATGCGGTTGCGCTGCAGAGACTTCTGTGAACGGGTCAATTGAGCAGACACGATTGTACCGCATCCGAAAGAAACAGAAAGCGGATATCCGGTTCTTGCAAAAAAAGCTGCTTGCCGATGAGTCACGGCCAACGCATCCCAAGTGCGGAACTCAGGTGAAAACTATTCCTCCAGCACCATGATCTCAACGTTTCGGAAGTCGATTGGATGGCTTTCGGACTGCAGTGAGATTGTGCCGCCGGTGAGCATGAGATTGCCGTCTTTGATCAACTTCTTCGCTGAGTCGTCGCGTTCGTCCAGTTGCGGCTTGTTGTATTCCAGCACGACTTCGCCATCCAGCAGATGACGGATGACTTCGTTGTTGTGAACTTCGATCTCGGCGGTGACCCATTGTTCGCCGTGGTAGGTTTTTGATGTCGAATTGATGCAGTGCTGCAGTTTCAATTCGCCGTTCATGACGACGTTGGTACCCGGCGTGCAGAGATTGGACGTCGTGCGGTTGTCTTTGCCGTTGCCGCCCAGAAGCTGCACTTCGATCGAAACCGGAAAGTCCTGATCCTTCGCCATCGTCTTGGGGTCCTGGCCGTGGACCATCACGCCGCTGTTGCGAGTGGCCCAGCCGGGACCTTCCGCACATTGCTCACCGACAAATCGGTACTCCACGCGAAAACGGTAGTTCGAAAAACTGTCCTTGTAGAACAAGTGGCCGAACTTTTCACCGAATTTTTCGTAGCCGCCGCCGTCATATCGAACCTGCAGCAATCCGTCGCGGACGCGAAACGTGTCGCCATTGTTATCGCCGAGTTCATAGTATCGGATCTTCGGGGTCCAGCCGGTCAAATCCTTGCCGTTAAACAACGACACCCATTCGCCCTTTGGATAATCGCCTTCTGCCGCGTTAACCAGGTTGGAACCGCAAACGCTGAACAGGACCGCACACAGCACACGGATGGAAAGTTTCATGAATAGCCTCATTGCCCGATCGCATAAAGATGGTTAAACGTACGAAAGAATAAATGACCGTCCGCAGCCGAAGGAGTTGCTCTCATGCCGTCAGCCAGATGATTCTTTGCCACCAGTTCATAAGTGTCAGCAGCTTTCACAACGTAGCAGTCGCCAGCCTCGTTGCAGAAGTAAATCACGCCGTTGCCGGTGATCGGAGACGAGGTGAACGTGCCTTCCACACGGTCCTTCCAGACTTCTTCTCCGGTCCTGGCATTCACACAGGTAATGACGCCGTTGTTCTGGATGCTGAAAATCCGCTCACCGATCAGCACCGGGGCACTGAGGTCGGAATTGGCTTTATCACGATTCCAGACGACGTGCGATTCCGTAACATCCCCGCGAGTCGAATCATCCAGACGCACGCTGAGAAGATTTGACCCGCGCGAGCCCGTGTTGATGATCGCATGATTTTCAAAAAACATCGGCGGGGACGAGGCATTGAAGTCGTCGTGACGAATGGTCCATAGCTCTTTACCGGTCTGCACGTCATACGAGAACGCCGCGCGCGAACCGACTGAGACCACCTGTGCCTTCCCGTTGATTTCGATCACATTCGGTGTGCTGTAAGCCTTCCGCAGATCGCCATCCCGAGTTGCCTTGCCGTTTTCGTCCAGATCGCCGTAGTCTGTCGTGCGTTCCGTGCGCCACAAGGTTTTTCCTGTGTGCTTGTTCAATGCCGTCAGGAACTGCGTATCGATGCCGTCAAATGTCAGAATCAAAATGTCTTTCCAGACAATCGGTGACGATCCCGGACCTCGAAAGTGCCGACAGTTGATGTCGCGCCGCTGCCAGACGATCTTCATAGTGTCAGGGTTCAGCCGCGCCGTGCCGTATGTCCCGAAATGGACATACAAGGCGTCGTCTTCGAGGACACAGGATGGAGACGCATACGTGTTCACATCGTTCCCGAGCGGTTCCGGTTCCGGATTTTCAAACAGCAGCGTGTGATGCAGAACCTTTCCGGTGGCCTGATCAATGCAGTCCACAAACTGTTGTTTGCCATCCTTTGTCGCCGATGTCAACCAGATGCGTCCATGCCCGATCACCGGTGAGGAATGGCCAAGACCTTCCAGCTCCAGTTTCCATGCGATGTGCGATGATGTCTCTTCTGACCACGCTGTCGGCAGTCCCTGAGCGTCGGCTTCCGCGACATTGCCGTCGCAGGCCGGCCCGGTTCGCGTGGGCCAGTTCAGGCGATCAGATGCAGCGACCGTTCCGGCACTGACCGTGACCAGTGCCACCATGATCACAAGTAACCCGAAACACATCGAGGAGATTCGCGACCGACGCAGATCGGCGAATGACGACAGCTCGCGTCGGGTATTGTTGGCAAGGAGCGTTTGGTCTCGAAAAGCGGTTGATAACATTTTAAGGGTACTCAGGAGGGCCAGGATTTTGTCCTGGGAATTGATGGGACGGGGACCGACAGTTTAGCGACGAAACCTGCACCTGTCTTGCGACCAGTGCTTTTCCGTCCCTCACGGGCCGTTGACTTAAAGTGGGATAAGCTTCCAGCTTGTCAGATTTGTCTTAAAGTGGGATAAGCTTCCAGCTTGTCAGATTTGTCAAACAGCATTCAGTTTTCACTAAACGACGGCAAGCTGGAAGCTTACCCCACGCAGAAACGCAGACCACGCGCTCGCGGTTATGGAACTGGTTCTAACTTCTGAACCGGCACGTCGAGACGATCGTATTCGAACATTCGAGGGACACCGATCGAGTAACTCTGCAACGTCCAGTCATGGTGCAGTGTTTCCCTGAACGTGACTTTGGCTGTCTTTCTCGCAACATCCGTTTTGGCGGCAGCGTCATCGTCCGAACCAGGAACCGCAGCGTTTTTCTGCAGTTTTGCCAACGGCAATTGCGCATCGCCGTGGAGTCGCATCGTCCATTCGACGGATTCAAACTCCGGCCGTGACCTTGGCGGTTCGTCCGCATCCGGCGCAGCCACGTAGAATCGACCTGTTCCGGAAACGTCGTCAATTTCCACGCTGACGTTCGACAGAAACGGAAACGTAGCAGAGTCTGTGTCGGGAAGCACCAACGGTCGAAAATGCGCGTCACTGCCGATCGCGACATTCGCCATATTGTCCTTGATGTCACCGACGCGAAAATTCAGGTCCATCCGCAGTGACCCGAGTGACCCGAGGGAGACGTCATGATTGCGTTCCCACGCATCCGCTTTCTTGCCATCCGCAACGGGCCGGATCATCCAGAACGGAATGCTGAACCAGGACGCAATCGTGTCATCCGTCAGGCATTTCCGGAGCACCTGCACGCTTTCCGGATCTCCGTTGGACAGATACGTCACCAGCGCGTCGCGCCCTTCCGGGGTATCCGTGCTGACATTGCCGTCCGGGTGAATCGTGAGTGCAAAAGTTACACCGGCGAGTCTGGTCAGCAGGGCTGACGGAGGCTGGCGATCCGTCTTGCGAACGAAAGCTGTGATGCTGACATCACCGGAGCGCTCGATGGCCACCACGCGATACTGGATCAGAAGTGTTTCAGAAGTCTCCCGAGTGACTTCCGGCTGACCATCGACAGAAATGTCTGTACGCCGCGAACTGGCCATCCGCACGTTGAATTCATTCCCCTGTCGCAGCCCCCAGAAACCCGGCACATCGCGAATCGTCTGAGCCGCAACAGGCGGGACCAAAACGGCAAGCAGCAAGATGGCGGTAATCCATGCGCACCCTTGGGGCCGCCGCGAAGACTGTCGCGTGCCTGGCAGATTGTTGCGACAGCGGTTGGAAGGCCCCTGATACTTCGCCATTTCGAATTTTCCGTTCGCTGTTCTGCGATTCAACCCACTTCGTTGAGCACCTGCTCGGCGACATAAATCGGCAGAATCGGTGAATAATGGACGGCCATCGCAATCGCGTCACTCGGCCGACAATCGATGTCATGCACTGTATCGCCGACACGAACTTTGAGCACGGCGAAATACGTGTGTTCTTTCATCTCCGTGATCATGACTTCTTCGATCACTCCGCCCAGCGCCGCAATGACGTTTTTCAACAGATGATGAGTCATCGGACGGAATGGTTCTTCCTCCAGCAACTGCCGATTGATCGCCTGCGCTTCGAACTGGCCGATCAGAATCGGAAACATCCTCGTTCCATCGACCTCGCGCAGGTACATCGCCTGCTGATCATTCAGATCCGACACAATCACACGACTGAGTTCCATCAACACGGGCACCGACAGCACTCCCAAAATCAATGCAGGACGGATCTCCGGATCCGTCCTGCGTGAGACAAACCTGAACACTCAGACAATTACGGCAGGCGGCGAACTTTCAGATTGCGGAAGTAGACTTTGCTCTTCGGATCATGGGCCTGCAAAGCGAATGTGCCTTCACCGATGCGGCGTTCGAAGTCAGCGGAGAATGCCTCTTTGCCATCCGGTTCGGTGTAGTCCACCGTCACAGTGTCGTTGACTTTGATGATGACGTGCTGGCCTTCCACCTTGACGTATGTCTTATACCATTCATCGTCCTTGAGCGGCGGGTTGCCGACATCGACTACACCGTACAGGCTTCCGGATTTCTTCGGGTCGCTATGTGAGACGTTGACCTGCACTTCCTGGCCAAAGCGGGGCCAGCCCGTATCCTGAAACTTCGTGTGGAAATAAATCCCGGCGTTGCTGCCGGGAGTCGTCATGACTTCGCATTCGAATTCGAAGTTCTTGAAAGGCTTGTCGTCACCCACGTAAAACAGATGGCTGCGTTCACCATGACAGACGAGCTTACCGTCTTCAATGGACCATGCATCCTTGTTTTCGTTCAGCTTCCAGCCTTCAAACGTCTTTCCATCGAACAGCTCCTTCCATTCACCGGGTTTTTCTTCCGCGAACGCAGGTGCGGACAAAAGACAGACAATGGCAAGTGCCATGAAACTGCAACGCAGCATTTAGGTGACTCCAACAAGTGTGTACTTCAAATCTGCCAACAAACGACAGTAAACAGAGTGTACGCAAACGAACAACGGGATTCCAATCACAGCGGCCGGACCAAATTCCGGGGTGCAGTCGTGGATTTCGGCAAGTCTTGATGTCAGATTTTGTGATGAGCAGAAGACACGATAAAAGACTGAGTTTTCATCCGAAAATGAAAACTCGGTTTTGGGATCGTACAGAATTCGGAACAGAATTCACCTCTGAATTGAGGTGGATAACACCCTGTGACCAGTGCGGGATGACTGAATTGCCATCACTGCCGTTTCTTCATCACGGATTTCGCCGAGCATGATGATGTCGGGCTCCTTGCGCAGGCCGCTGCAATTTACCGCGCGGGACGCAGCGTCCCCATCGACTTCCTAGAACAAAAAACGCGGGGGACGTGAAGACAAAAACATGTCTGACAGAAAAATAGAGCGGCGGCAGCATCACCACGAAGCGATCCAGATCAGACGGCCCAACGATGTTTGCCCTATCTTTTTGTCACCAATCTTTCTGTCTTAATGCCGCGCGCAGGAAGCACTGACATTGGCATGAGACGGTCACGCCGCTGGCAAAATGGATGCGATGTCTATCGTTTCACGCCAAGCCGCAGGCGTCAGCGACGTGTTGAGGACGCTGTCGCCTGCGGCTTGCCGTTAAACGAGCCAATGCTGCCGCTGCAATTTACCGCGCGGGACGCAGCGTCTCCATCGACTTCCTCGAACAAAAGACGCGGGGACGTGAAGACAAAAAAATGTCTGACAGAAAAATAGAGCGGCGGCAGCATCACAACAAAGCGATAAAGATCAGACGACCCAACGATGTTTGCCCTATCTTTTTGTCACCAATTTTTCTGTCTTAATGCCGCGCGTGGGGTGCAAACCAATGGGGGCAAACCAATGATGCCATCCGTCGGTTGCCAGATGTTTGAGTATTGTGTAGGGTTTGCGGAATGTGGGTTGTTGTTGGGGGCAGGTCTTGAATAACGTTTGGTTTGGGGTTGGCAAATGGCTCGTACAAATCGGCGGGATGTGTTGGCGGCGTGTTGAACATGACTCGACTGTTGGTTGACAGTTCTTACATGGGGCTGGGATATTACCCCATCGCTTGGCCTGAAAACGAAGAAGCGACACATGTTGATGTTGATCGTTTCCCAATGCGGAATGCAAGGTCTTTCGTAGATGAGTACTGCCAAGGCTCCGAGATTTCATGTGTTCATCAGCCATTCGTCCGAGGACCGAACATGGGCGGATGCAGCTTGCGAAGTGCTTGAGCGGCGGAAGATGAAATGCTGGATCGCTCCTCGTGATATCACGCCGGGCACTGAATGGGGTGCGGCGATTGTCGATGGGATTGATCGCTCTCGAGTGATGGTGCTGATCTTCTCCGCGAATGCGAATCAATCTGCTCAGGTTCGTCGAGAAGTCGAGCGGGCAATTGCGAAGTCGGTCCCAATTCTGCCTCTGAGGATTGAAGATATCCGACCGCAGGGAGCAATGGAGTTTGCGTTGAGCAATACTCATTGGCTGGATGCGTTCGCTGCTCCGGCAGACGAGCGACTTGCTCAACTGGCTGATTCCGTGATGGCGTTGCTTGGCGTCAAGAGGGAGAAGAAATCGGCAACCCAGAGTGTGCCGATGATGCCGGTCGTCCGCAAACGCCGAATTCCGTGGATCGCCACCACGGTGCTGATGGCGATTGTGGTGCTGGGGATCTGGTTCATGATGATGCCAGGCGATGATGCAAGCCCGCCGTCGGTGAATTCGAGCGGAGGCAGCAGCGTTGTCACTCCAGAAGTATCAGTCGAAGACGAGACCCAGAGTTTTCAGGGGCGTTGGTTCGCCGTAGAAGAGTCCGCAGCAGGACACGGGCCATTTTCGGTTGCCGAAGTAGCTTCCCGAAGATTTTTAATGGGCATTCAGGATCATCATTTGGAATATTCAGTTGCTCCGGCCGACGCCGACGAGATTTCTCTTAGCGGGGACATCAGTTTCAAGAAGACGGGAAACGAGAGAACGTTTAGTGTTCAGGGTATCGACGAAAGCGGGACTCGCCGCAAATGGCAAGGGCTGTATAAATTTGAAGAGAACTTTCTTTATATCTCCTACAGAATGTCAGAAGGCAGGGGCGTAGAACCCATGCCGCCGATGATTATTCAGGACAATGGCGAGCGAGGTATCTTTTACGCAAAGCTGCGTCGTGCCGGGCCGAGGCGAAACAAGAAACAATAGTTGCCTGTGATGTCTGCCCGCCTTTTCAATGGTCTCGCTGATTTAAGGGCTGTTGCAAGGCAGGTAAACAAAGGTATCACGGGTAAACAAAGGCAGGTAAACAAAGATATTAGGAACCGCCCAAACTCGACACAGATTCGTGACAGCGTCGATCGCAATTGGCGAGATATACTCCACGCGGTCATGAGTGAGAGAATTGGCGAGCGGCATGCGTCAGCATGCCGGTACAAAAAAGCGATGTACCGGAGGGCTCACACCACTCCGCTCGCCGGACTCATTTCCGGCCGCGTGGAGTACAGGTGCGGACTCGGCGGAGTCCGAGAACCTGTGCATGCGCGGGTGCGCGGGCCAACGGTGCCATCCGCCGGTTGCCAGATGTTTGAGTGTTGTGTAGAGTTTGCGAAATGTGGATTGTTGTCGGTGGCGGGTCTTGCGTGAATCAATCGTGCCATCCGCCGGTTGCCGGAACCACTGTTCGAGTGTCGGTCGTCCGAAGTCCATGGAGGCCGCTGCCGAAACACGCGGCCCCAACCGAGCCATCGACATGAACTCCGCCCGCCGAGCATTCAAATAGACCAGCGTTCAAGGCAGCTCTCCAAAGCTGCCTTCTTTATGCAAACGGAGATTTGAAGATGGATGGCACCATGACTTCCATGCCATGGCTTCCATTGCACGATGACTTCCATTCGCACGATGACTTCCATTACCATGACTTCCATGACTTTTTTCAGCAATCCATATACGCCGCCAATTGTCACTGAAACCTGCGAGAATTCGCAGGATTCTCCGCGACGACGAATGAGCCAGGCGTTTTGGGTTGGCGCGATCTCAACGCAGTTGTCGCGAGTCGTTGTGATGTTTGCATACGGCTTTGTCTTTGGATTACCTATGCCATTGAGGTATCCAGAACCGTTGAAAGGCATTCCAGGCATTAAGGCCGCTGCGATGGGAATGTGGATTGAGTGTTTACTGATTTTCCCGTTGGTTCTTGCAACGACTTTAGGCGGATTCCTTGGAATCTTAATAAACCTGTCTGAATCGTCACGGGGGCACAGGCTTTGGATGATATGTGCGTTTGTAGCGTGCATCACGCAAATGATCTTCTTGATCTCGTTATTGTCTTAAGCGTCCGTTCGAAGGGTAACGCAGGCTCGCCACTGAACTCGCGCCCAAAACATATGAACGGGGCAACACTTTCGTGTGCCGATCCTGTCCTGTCAGGGAGAAGGCAACACTGCAGCGATCGCAATTGGCGAGATAAACTCCACGCGGTCATGAGTGAGAGAATTGGCGAGCGGCATGCGTCAGCTTGCCGGTACAAAAAAGCGATGTACCGGAGGGCTCACACCACTCCGCTCGCCGGACTCATTTCCGGCCGCGTGGAGTATAGGTGCCGACACGGCGGAGTCCGAGACCCCTGTGCATGCGTGGACATTCCAAACGCGAGAACCGGGAGGTCCTGTTGGTTTCCGTTTTCTAAGGGTGGCAAGCTCACCAGAGAACGGAACGGTCAGAAAACGCTTCGGGCGGCAAGTCTGACATGTGTCCGTCGCATTGCCATGAAACGCAGTCGAGACGGAAGTTGTCCCGCTCACGAATCGTACGGTGATGGCACGATGTTTGGTGAGTTCTCGGACAAGAATGTCCAAGGTACATGGCACGATGTTTGGCAAGATCTCGGACAAGAATGTCCAAGGTACATGAATCACATCCATCGAACCAAGTCGTCCGCTTTGCGACAGGGACGAACCATCGCGGCGATTTGTGGTTCCGCCATCATCGATCACCCGTGACGTAATCGATGAGCCTGCGTTGCGCTTTGGCGACGGGTGAGAGATCTGTCGATGGGTGACAGGCGCTGTGAGGCGTTACTGGAGAGTTTCATGAATTGCGACACACGGGAAGACTACGAAAAAGGCGAAGCGGGCTCTCTTGTAGGATGGACATTCATGTCCGTCGCCTGGCCATGAAACGCCGCCGAGACGGAAGTTGTTCCGCTCACGAATCGTACGGTGATGCCACGCTGTTTGGTGAGTTCTCGGACAAGAATGTCCAAGGTACATGAATCACATCCCAACGAACCCGGTCATCCGCCAGATCGCCGCCGTCGGCACACCGGTCGAAGCCAAAACCGAAACGGGTTACGACGATGCCGGCAACGCGGTTCAGATTCGCAGCCCACACTACTTCGCTGCCAGCGATCTCAACGGCTATCAGAAGTGCAAAACCGTCATGACGTATGACGGAGCGGGCCGCGTGCTGTCTCGCACAGAAGCCCCCGGCTTAGCTTGTCGTGTGGGACGTCAGTAGACGGCCAGTCACCGTGACTCAGCCTGCGGCTATAGCGTTTGCTGTGTCGTTTTTGAAGTGTCCAGACTTTAGTCGTATTCGATGCAACAATGCATTTTGTCGAAATGACAATGGATTTCGCCGCTCGCCTCCGCCGCTTTGCAATCATTGCCATGACAAGTTTACCACAAGTTGTTAACCGGCAGATTCTGCGCAATACAGATTCGAACTTAAAGCATTACATATCAGCACTTTAAGTCGAACTAGACAGTGCCACGAAAAAGTAAATCATTATTGGCACACTTCTCGCTATGTACTATTCAACATGACAACAACAGTTTCTGCTCGGTGTCGACAGAACTGGATTTCTGAAAAGCAAAGATTTACAGGAGGTACTTAGTCATGCTCGTACTCACACGCAAAGCAGAAGAAACAATCCGAATCGGCGATGACATTGTCATCAAAGTGATTAAGACAGGAATGGGGACGGTGAAGATCG
>JAYTAK010001429.1:0-2332 GCA_043737515.1 Candidatus Kuenenia sp.
AAAGAGTATCAGCGGATGCGCGACGCCACAATTAAAATCATGCGTGCCATTGGAGTGGAAACCGGCGGTTCAAACGTGCAGTTCGCCATTCATCCCGACACGGGGCGGATGACCGTGATCGAAATGAATCCGCGCGTCAGTCGTTCATCGGCGCTGGCGTCGAAGGCGACTGGCTTTCCGATCGCGAAGATTGCCGCAAAGCTGGCCGTTGGTTATCGACTGGACGAAATCCCGAACGACATCACCCGCGAAACGCTGGCCTGTTTCGAGCCGACGATTGACTACGTCGTTACCAAGATCCCGCGCTGGACGTTCGAAAAATTCCCTGAAGCCGATCCGACGTTGACGGTGCAGATGAAGTCTGTCGGCGAAACAATGGCCATCGGTCGCACGTTTCGTGAATCACTGCAAAAAGCCCTGCGCGGCCTTGAAATCGGCCACTTCGGACTCGGCGGCGGCAAGAAGGATCTGTGGGGAACCGACAAACAGCCGACAAGAGAAGAAATTCAGAGCAAGCTCGCGATCCCGAACGCGGATCGCATCTTCTATCTGCGGTACGCATTAAAGTTCGGGATGTCGGTTGAGCATATTCATGAGACCAGCGATATCGATCCGTGGTTCCTCCGCAATCTTGAACAGCTCGTCAAACTGGAAGATGAGATCCGCTTGATCAGCCGGCTGGAAGATGCGTCGCCGGAACTCATCCGCCGCGCTAAAGAGGACGGGTTCTCTGATGCGCAACTGGCGTTTTGGTGGGACTGTTCTCAGATGGAAGTCCGTCAGCGACGCAAGGAACTGGACATCGTGGCGACGTTCAAGCAGGTCGATACCTGCGCGGCGGAGTTCGAGGCATACACGCCGTACTACTATTCCACATATGAGATGGAAGATGAAACGCCGGCAAAGCAGCCAGGCAAAAAACGCATCATGATTCTGGGCGGCGGACCGAACCGCATCGGCCAGGGGATTGAGTTCGACTACTGCTGCTGCCACGCGGCGTTCGCGCTGGAAGAACTGGGGATCGAAAGCATCATGGTCAATTCGAACCCGGAAACAGTTTCGACCGACTACGACACTTCCGACTATCTGTTCTTTGAGCCGCTGACCATTGAAGACGTGCTGAATATCTGCGACCGGATGCAGCCGGACGGCGTGATTGTGCAGTTCGGCGGCCAGACGCCGTTGAATCTGGCCCGAGGCCTGGAAGCTGCGGGCGTGACAATCATCGGCACCAGTCCGGACATGATCGATGCAGCAGAAGACCGTGAGCGATTTCAGAAGATTCTGGAAAAGCTTGGTCTGCACCAGCCGCCGAACGGCATCGCCACCAATATCGAAGGCGCGCGGGCAGCAGCGAATCGCATCGGCTATCCGGTGCTGGTTCGCCCAAGTTACGTGCTGGGCGGTCGAGCGATGGAGATCTGTTACGACCAGAAGAGTCTGGAACGCTACATGACGGAAGCCGTCGATGTGTCGCCGGACAAGCCCGTCCTGATCGACAAGTTTCTGGAAGACGCGATCGAAGTGGATGTGGACGCGATTTCCGATGGCGAAACGACGGTCATCGGCGGCGTGATGGAACATATCGAAGAAGCAGGTGTGCATTCCGGTGACTCGGCGTGTGCCTTGCCGCCATATTCGTTGCCCGCCAGCGTGGTGGATGAGATTCGCGTCGCCACGCGCGCCCTTGCGACCGCGTTGCAGGTGCGCGGGCTGATGAATATCCAGTTCGCGGTCAAGGTCGATGGTGACAGTCCGCAGGGCACCGTCTATGTACTGGAAGTTAATCCTCGCGCCAGTCGCACGTCGCCATTCGTGTCGAAAGCGATCGGTCATTCACTCGCAAAAATTGCGGCCAAGGTGATGGTCGGAGTTTCGCTCAAGACACAAGGCTTCACCGAAGAAATTGTGCCGAAGTACACATCGGTGAAGGAAAGTGTGTTTCCGTTCAATCGCTTTATGGGCGTCGATATTGTGCTCGGTCCTGAAATGCGATCGACCGGCGAAGTCATGGGGATCGACGCCGACTTTGCACTCGCGTTTGCCAAGGCACAACTTGCGGCCGGTTCGCGTCTGCCGATGACCGGCAAGATTTTCATCAGCATGTCGGCCAGTCACAAACAGCGGATGATCGAGCCGGCACGCCATCTGAAGGCGCTCGGCTATCAACTGGTTTGTACCAGCGGCACGGCTCGCGTCTTCCAGGAAGCCGGCATTGATGTGGACGTCGTGCGAAAAGTACAGGAAGGCCGTCCGAATCTGCTCGACCTGATGGCCAACGGTGAGATCCAACTGATCTTCAATACTCCCAGTGGCAAGGGCGCTCGCACTG
>JAYTAK010001430.1:0-2332 GCA_043737515.1 Candidatus Kuenenia sp.
CCCCTCTTTTCGCACCAACTGAGCCGCAAGCACCCAACGACTCGTCAGACTCCTCATCTGAATTCATCTCAGAAAAACAACACTTTTAACGTTTGCTGAACAGAGCGAAAGGCGACAATGGGACAGTTATTTCTTGCACGGTCCTTAACAAGGAGGCATCAGTTGATGCAATCAATCACGGAACATTTTCCCTGTGCCTCGGACGCGGGAGGGTGAACAAGCGGAATCGCAATTTAAGGCAAGAAGATTACGGGGTAGGAAGATTAAACAACTCCAATGCGACTCATCTTCTTACCTCGTAATTTTCTTGCCTAAACAACACCAGACTGATG
The DNA here is from genome assembly GCA_043737515.1 of Candidatus Kuenenia sp. Lineage (GTDB taxonomy): Bacteria > Planctomycetota > Planctomycetia > Planctomycetales > Planctomycetaceae > SXXK01. Next base: position 333 of record JAYTAK010001430.1, read on the forward strand.
TTTTCATCCCAGTGCTACGTTCACCGTTTACCAGGGTAATCGCTTATGAAATCGGCGTTTGATCGTTGCATGACCTGGTTCGTGGACCATCGCGTGCTCACGCTTCTGGCGGTAATTCTGACCACGGTCATGGCGGCAATTGGGCATAGCCGACCAGAATGGGTGCGACAGTTTTTTGTGACGCCTCAGAGCAGCGTTGTTCGAGCGACCACTAATTCCAACGACTCCTCACCGGGACGGAAAGTGCCCAACATTGATCCCGTGAGCCTGTCGGCTTCGGATGCTGTGGTTGTTGTGCAGTCACCACAGTTTTTCACGCCAGATGGTGCGAAGGCCATGCGGCATGTGGTGGATGAACTGGAAAAACTCGACTACGTTCGTTCAATTCTGTGGATGGATCGCGTTCCGATTCTGAATATCTTTGGACTGCCGGAACCGCTCTTCCCGCGCTCTGAAGCATCACCCGAACGATTTGCTGCCGCACAAGCCAAGGCTATGAAACATCCGCTTGTCGGTGGGCAACTGCTGGCAGAAGATGGCCGGACGATGCTGTTGCTCGTGACGTTTGATTTCGACTACATCCGTTCGAATGAACAATGCACGACTCAGCTTCGCGAAGCCGCTGAGAAAGCCGCGATGGATTATCCGGAAGTAACGCTGAGCTTCAAAATCACCGGTCGCATGCCAGCCTATATCACGGCGATGGAATCGCATGAAGCCAATCAACTGAAGTACCAACTGATCGGCTACGGTGCAATCTTCGTCATGGCGATCATCCTGTTCCGAGGCATCCGCGCGGTGTTGATTGTGTCGCTGGCTCCGATTGTCGGTGTCTACTGGACGCTGGGGTTTCTGAAGTTCTTCAATCTGCAGGACAATCCGTTTAACGATGTGATTCTGCCCGTGCTCGTCAGTCTTGTCGGCCTGACAGACGGCGTGCATCTGATGGTGCAGATTCGCAAACTTCGAGCGAATGGCATGCCGCCGCACGAAGCCGCCCGCAGCGGCCTGCAGCAGGTTGGCTTCGCGTGTATGCTGACGTCGCTCACGACGGCGATCGGTCTGGGATCACTGGTGCTGTCGCACAACGTCTGGGTGCAGGACTTTGGCTGGTGCAGCGTCATCGGTGTGACGTTGATGTTCTTTGCCGTCGTGATGATTATTCCACTGGTGTGTTCCACATGGCTGGGAAGCAAAATCCATCTGGGACATGACAAAAGTCTGATCGACCGCAACCTGACCCGCATCGGACAGCTTGTCGAATTCGTGCTGAGGTATCCGCGCGCCGTGAGTCTGATCGGGATCGGCAGCACGCTGGTCTGCACGGCCATTTCACTGACTCTGCGTCCGGATGAACGGCGCGCCAACTCGCTGCCGGAACACAGCGAAGCGTACCAGGCGCTGAGTCACATGGATCAGGTTCTGGGCGGGCTGGAGTTCGCGCGTGTGGATATCCACTGGAAGGACGAAATCGGCGACGTGTCACCCGAGATCCTGCAGGTGATTTCCGAAGTAGACGATCTGCTGCATACGGAACCGCTGATTGGTCATCCGTTGTCGATCCGGAATCTTGTCGAATCATTGCCGGGCGACGGTGACTACGGCGATCGCATGATGATGCTGGAACTTCTGCCGCCGCAGTTGAAGCGTGCCTTCTTCACCCCGGAATCACGTTATGCGGTCGTCAACTTCCGGGTACAGGATCTCGGCATTGCAAAGTTCGGTCCAGTATTTACGCGGATTGAATCAGGGCTGGTCACGATTGCCGCCAAGCATCCGAATTTCGCGCTGGAACTGGAAGGAGATGCCGTCTGGCGCTGGAAACATCTGTATCAGATCGTGGTCGATCTCGCCGCGAGTCTGGGATCTGCGGCACTGGTCATTCTGATTGTCCTGGGGCTGGCCTATCGATCCGTGCGGATCGGGTTGATCTCATTCTTTCCGAATGCGTTTCCACTGGCCGTGACCGGCGCCTGGCTCGTGTTTTCCGGATACAATCT
>JAYTAK010001431.1:0-2330 GCA_043737515.1 Candidatus Kuenenia sp.
GGCCTGATTCGCGATGCAAAGGATTCAGAGCAGCCGGTCTATTTTTCTGTCGATGCTTATCCGGAAAAAGTCTTTACGGGGGCGAAAGTTCAACAGATCCGACTGAGTTTCACGACGACTCAGAACGTGGTTACCTATCCCGTCATCGTCTCAACCCCAAATCCCGATCTGAAACTGTTGCCTGGAATGACAGCGAACCTGACGTTTCAAATCAGTCTGCTCAAAGATATTCTGAAAGTCCCCAATGCGGCGTTGCGTTATTTTCCGGACAAGTCACTGGTCCGGGAAGCGGACCAAAAGCTGCTGGAACTGAATCTGGCCCCGGAACCCGATGACGAAATCGCCACCAGTTCCGAAACGCCACCGGTCGAAGATCAGGTCTCGGCCACAATTTCATCCAGCAAACGCATTCTGTGGATTCAGGAAAAAATGGCAGATGTGAACTCTTCTGCTGATACGGCTGCGTCTGGATCTGCTCAAAAGAGTCCAACTGCGGCATCGGCGGATTCTGGAACATCGCTGACAGGTAAGCTCCGAGCTGTCACAATCGAAATTGGCGATAGCGATTACCAGTTTACGCAGGTGTTATCCGGGGATCTCAAGCCGGGAGATGAAGTGATCGTCGGCATCAAGCCTCCGGAGGCTCCATGAGTTTTCTGCTGACGATTGCAGTGGCGGTTCGCGCACTGTTGCGAAACAAAATGCGTGCGTCGCTCACGGTGCTGGGCATTGTGATCGGGATTTCTGCCGTCACGACGATGGTCTCCGTCGGCAGCAGTGCCGGACAGCTTTTGCAGGAACAACTGCAATCCATCGGAACGAACTTCATCGTTGTTCAGCCGTCATTCGAAAGGCGTGGAGGTGTCCAGAGCGGAAATCTGCCATCGTTGACCGACGAAGACGCGAAGGCGATCGGCCGCGAATGTCAATCCGTTCTGGCGTATTCTCCGCTGGTGTTTGGACTCAAGCCGGTTGTACGTGGCAATTCCAACATGCAGCCGAAAGAGATGTGGGGTGTTGGTGTGGATTATCTGCGAGTCGGCACATGGGACATTGAAGCCGGTGGATTCTTTACGGAACGCGACGAACGAGCGGGTAATTGTGTCTGCGTTGTCGGGCATACAGTCGTGCGAGAGTTGTTTCCTGCGGACAATCCAATTGGGCAACAGTTGCGGATCGGCAATATTCCATTCACGATCATTGGGGTCCTCGCAAAAAAGGGCGCGTCACTGACCGGGGATGATCAGGACAACGTCATTCTGATGCCGTATACGACTGTGCTCAAGCGATTGCAGGGGACGTCGTTCGGCAATGTCAACTTCATCTTCGTCGGTGCTCGTGCGCCGGAACTCATCGATACGGCCAAGGCTGAAATTCAGCAGTTGCTTCTGGATCGCCACAATATTCCGATCGGACAGAAACCGGATTTCGAAGTTGTCACAAGTGCTCAGATGTCGGAACTGTTCGGGCAGATTACTGGAATTATGACTCTGCTGCTGGCGTCGATTGCCGGGATTTCGCTGCTGGTCGGCGGAGTCGGCATCATGAACATCATGCTGGTTTCCGTCACAGAGCGCACGCGGGAAATCGGCATCCGCATGGCCGTCGGCGCGCGAGGCCGCGACATTATGGTTCAGTTCCTGATTGAATCTGTGGTGCTGAGCTGCTTTGGCGGCGCGATCGGTCTGGCCGTGGGCATCAGTGCGTCCGTCGGCATTACCAAGCTCATCAATTCGATCAGCAGCGGAGCCGACTGGCCGGTCGTCGTTTCGATTCCCGCCGGCATCGTCGCCATGGTCTTCGCCGCCGTCGTCGGCCTCGTCTTCGGCCTCTACCCCGCCTGGCGCGCCAGCCGCCTCGACCCCATCGACGCGCTGCGATATGAATAAGGACCCTAGCGCGGCGAAGCCACAAGTCCGAATTTCGAAATCCGAAAGGACAACGGTCAAAAAGATGCGCGCAAAATGCGGAGTTGTTGGAAAGAAAGGATGTAACGGGAAGAATTGCTGTCCGGTTTGCGGGCAAACGCGATCCAACCTTGAATCCCCGCGTGCGACGTATTGTCATTGCCGGGATCGCCTCAGTCACTTGTAGCATTCTGGCCCCCTTCGACCTCGCGTCGATGGAGCCCAGGTCTGGGAACCAGAACGGTTAAGGCGAGCGGGGTACGTAAGTGCCCTGATTTTCGCGTCAACTGGAACAAACCAGGGGATTAACGGTTCAACGACAAACAAAGTGCGCGGCAGCCGCAGGATGACTTCAGCGACACGGCAATCCTGAGTCGTGTGTAGAGACCTGATGCGCAGCTGTGGAATATTTGCTCTGGGGTT
>JAYTAK010001432.1:0-2327 GCA_043737515.1 Candidatus Kuenenia sp.
CAGACAATGAAGACACAGGATTTCAGTTGCTGGGCCTGCCCGTCAACGATGATTCGCACACGTTGCGCTCGCGGGAACCGTTTGAATTGCTGGTGTCACAGTTTGTGGACGAACTGCGGCATGGCAAGAAGCCGTCAGTAGAACTTTACGCGCGCCGGTTTCCGCCACATGCCGCACGAATTCGAGAAGTGTTTCCAGTCCTCGCGATGCTGGAACACACGCGGATCGCCAAAGAAGCGCAGTCGATCCGCCGCAACATGCCCGACAGATTTCCGTTCACGCGGATCGGCAACTGCGAACTCAACAGCGAACTGGGTCGCGGCGGCATGGGTGTCGTGTTTCAGGCCAGGGATCTGCAGTCCGGTCATCTCGTGGCGGTAAAGATTCTGCCGTGGCGCGTCTCGATCGTTCCCGAGTGGGTCGCACGTTTTGAAAACGAAGCACGGACGACTGCGCTCCTGCGGCATCGCAATATCGTGCCCGTGTTTCGATACGGTCAGGAGAACGGTTACTGTTTTTTCGTGATGCAGTTTATCAACGGCGTCGGCCTGGATCGCGTCATCGATCGCCTCCGCGAAACCGACGGCATCGTCTATGCCGAAGAAATTCAGCGTCAGGAATCACGGCGTCTGTCGGGCACGATGAACGCGATCCCCGCGGCAAAGTCCATGTCCGATCCTGACGCAGAGAATTCCCGACGCCGCAGGCTGACACGCACTTCATGGAACAGTTTTACCAAAATCGGAGTCCAGGCCACGCAGGCGCTGCGTGCCGCGCATGCGTCCGGCATTCTGCACAATGATATCAAGCCGGGAAACCTGTTGCTGGATGCTGATGGTCGGGTCTGGGTGACGGACTTCGGATTGTCGCAGCCCATCGAAGAACGCCGCTCAGACAAACCGGAACGCACGATCAGTGGAACGCTGCGTTATATGGCACCCGAGCGAATGCTGGGACAGCAGAACGCCAATTGTGATCTCTATTCCATGGGCGCGACGCTGTACGAATTGTGCCTGCAGCGCGCGGCGTTCGAGCATCCGGATCGCGATGAACTGACGCGGATCATTATGGAACAACGTCCCGTTCGACCACGCGACATCAATCGCGATATCCCCCGCGGACTGGAGACGATCATTCTGAACTGTCTCGAAAAGCATCCTTCGGACCGGTATCCTACCGCTGATGCCCTGCTCGCGGACCTGCTGCGACATGCGCGCGATCAAAGCGTCAGCTCCACCCGCCGTCGATCATTCTCCGGATTTTTCCGAGCCCTCCGAAAGCGATTGTCAGTGCGATCAAATCCCGATGGCCCCGAAGGAAAGTGAGGGCAATCGATACGACATGAACTGGCTCGTCTATCACATCGTCAGCGGACAGGCATTTTTCACGGGCGTTGCCTTGCTGATCCTGGCCGCTGTGTCATCGACTCGTTCCCGTCCGATTTTCCGCCGGATCACCGCGTTGTCGTTTCTGATCGGCATCATTGCGGTGGTCATTTCATCAACGGCGATTTCGTATTGGTGGTACGGTGTTGCGGGGGCCGTCACACTCGTCTGGATCGCGTCGCGGTTCAAGCACGACTGGCGGCGATGGTCAGCATGCGCGGTCGTCGGCGTGTGGCTGATCGCCGCATTGATCGAACTACCGTACCATATCGCTCCATCTCTTGATCCTGCTCGAACGCGGACGATAACGGTCATCGGCGATTCCGTCACGGCTGGCGTTGGTGGTGATGAGACCTCCGAAACATGGCCCAGCCTGCTGGCTCGACAGCATCAGATTGCCGTGCAGGATATCTCGCACATGGGTGAGACGGCAGCGTCGGCACTTAAGCGGGCAAAGTCGCAGTCGATCGAGTCGTCCGTAGTGATCATTGAGATTGGTGGCAATGACGTGCTGGGTTCAACCACGTCGGCCCAGTTCGCACTGGATCTCGATGGTCTGCTGGCTCATCTCGAAGCACCAGATCGCCAGGTGATCATGTTCGAGCTGCCGCTGCCGCCGTTTTGTAATGAGTTTGGTCGTGTCCAACGGACGGTCGCTGCAAAGCACAACGTGATTCTGGTTCCCAAGCGCGTCTTCCTGTCAATCATAGCAGGCAGCGGCTCAACACTCGATTCGATTCATCTTTCACAATCCGGCCATCAGTTCATGGCAGACTGTGTGTGGAGCCTCGTCCAATCGGCATTTAAGCCAGGTTCAATTTGAGACGCGCAGTATTCCTGGCGAGGGCTTCGCCCGCAACCGAACGTAGCCACGCTCGCCAGAGCGTGGGATTCCTCTGGATCGCCCACGTTCTGGCGAACGTGGCTAGTGCGCCTGTGAAG
>JAYTAK010001433.1:0-2327 GCA_043737515.1 Candidatus Kuenenia sp.
GTCAATCACGAGCACGACGGCCGTCGATACGATTCTCTTCGGAGCCACGGTCAAATTCGGTGGCCCGAAACGCTGTGCTGAAACACGCTGTGCTGAAGACTACCGGTAGTCCATGCCTCTTGTCGTCTCAGCCGCAGCAGTCAAGCGTTGTTCGATGGGGTGGCCGGGGCTGGACTGAGCGGAGCGAAGGAAGCCCCGGGGGTTTCGAGCTGGCGCTCTCCAACCCCGGCCACTCCAAACTAAACCGCAACTCATCTTGCAGCTTCTTTTGGAAAGCAAGCGCCGCCCGGCGTGATGCAGCGTTACTCATGCTTCCCGTGCGCTGCGGCTGGTTCTGACTGCAGGGTTGTCATGTATTCGACAAGATCCCGGATCTCCGCGCGAGTCAGATTCTTGGCGATGTCCTGCGGCATCCCGGACTGACCGTTGGCACGCTCATCAATGTTGTCCTTCGCCACGGTAATCAGCGCACCGGTCGGTGTCATGAATTGCACGACGGAATCGTCTTCACTCTTGAGGATGCCCGAATGGACTCTGCCTTCCATCGTCACGATGATGACCGTTTCAAAGCCTTTCGCGATTTTCGCACTGGGATCGACCATGGCTTCGAGCAGATAGTTGCGATCTTTTTCCTTGCCGATCTTTGACAGATCGGGTCCGACCTCGCCACCGCTGGCCGCAACCTTGTGACACCTTCGACACGCTGCCGCACTACGACCAAAGAACAGCGTTTTCCCGCGTTCGACGTCGCCACCTTCAAGACATTCATTCCACAAACCCAGCACCGTCCCGCTTTCCTGCTGCCGCTGACGAAACTCAGCCACCGCCGCTTTGAGTTCTTCTGAACCGCGTACTTCCGCCGCCATGATCAGATCCAATGCAGCTCCGGCCGAAAACTGTTGTGCCTTCAATCGATCAAAGGCATTCAGCAGAGCAGCCTGAGACTCTGCCGTCCGGATCGGACCCAGCAACCGCAATGCCGTCTGCTGCGATTTCAGACTGCCGGTATCGAGCAACTCTTTCAGGCGAGGCACTGCGTTCTGCGGTTCACGCAGAGTCACAATCTCAACCGCTGCCAGACGCACAGATTCCGATGGATCTTTAAGTCCTGACTGCAGCACCGCCGGGACATCGGGCGACAGTTTCGCCAGCGCGCGAAACGCCGCAGTTCGCAGCGCGTCATCCATGTTGGTGTCATGCATGATGGCCTGCAACGCCGGGACCATGTCTCTTATCCCAAGTGTTGTGGCGATATCCACGGCCTTTTGACGCAGTTCCGCCGATCCTGCCAGCATTCCAGGAAGATGAGGACTGACTGCTTGCTCCAGTCCCTTTACTTCGCGCGAGGGCAAAGGGCGCCAGCGGCCTGTGACGGTATCGAGATTCTGTGGCGTATTCCATGTCGCCAGCAATTGTGCGGCTGCTGTTCGCACGGCTGCCGAGTACCCGGCGTCGGCTGCGATTCGAGCTACCGCAGTGGCATCATCGGCGAACCCGCGACGATAACCGGCATTCATGCTGCGTCGCAGTGTGTTGTCATCCAAGCCAGGCGTTCCCAGCAGATCTGCCAGAGCAACCTGCGCGGCTTCGATCGGTTCATCGTTGATCGCTCGCGCGGCTTCGGCAACGAGCGACGAATCACCGTCTTTCAGAAACTGAGCGATGGCGGCATTGCCTTGACGCCGCATCGCAAGCACGACACCCAGTCGCCCCGGCGTGCCAGCGTAGTGTGCAAGATCTTCCAGCAGTCCAGGATGCCGTTCGGCCAGTTTGACTAACCCCATAGTTGCCTGATGACGAACAACCGGATCGAGGTTGTTGTTTCGATCCAGCAAAGTCAGCAGGGACTTTGCGTCGTCCGCAGTGCCAAGAGTTCCCACTGCAGTCGCCGCAAATCCGGCCACTCGCAGATCGTCGCGACCGGTAAGTTCCTTACAGAGAGATGCCAGGCTCGTTCTCAGTTCGCCCTCCACAGCAGCGAAACTGTGGCGTGACACCAGATCGGTCATCACCTTGATCGCCTGTGTCTGCAACTCCATCGAGAATCCGTTCGACGAATCCGACAGCATTTCGCGGATCAAGCCGTTGACCGCCTTCGCATTTTCCGCCGAAGTCAATCCCGCTTGCCAGCAGCCCCACAGTCCATGTAATCTCGAAACATCATGGCCCGCGGTGCGGACAACTGTCAGCAACTCATCCAGCTCATTGCGTCGGACGAGTTCGAACTGAGCCTGCTGCCGGACGCGACGATCAGCGTGCGTTAATAGTCTGACCAGATCTGCCACGCTGGATTTGGCAATTCCGCCGCCGAGCAGCTTGACTGAATC
>JAYTAK010001434.1:0-5373 GCA_043737515.1 Candidatus Kuenenia sp.
CACGGCATGACACAGGGCCGACAGACCAAGACCAAGTGAACAAAAAGAACCAGCCAAATGCCGCATAAAATTCCCCTTCAGGTTCTGTACTTTGAACCATCTGTCGGACACATTCTGCACCTCACTCATCGCGCACGGTGCTCCGCAGTGAGTAGTCTATAGTCGTTCTCGGATAACCTGAAAAGGAAATCCCTGTAAAAACTGTCAGAAGTTGAGACCCGCCGTCAAGTTACCGGATGTTGTCGTTCAAGCCGCTGAACCCCTCAAAGTCTGACACTTCAGATTTCGGATGGGAAGGGCAGGTTTTGCGAGTCTTCGGGCAGATCCCTGGAGACATGAACCGTCCGCCCTTCCGATGTGTTTATCCTCCACGCGGGTCTGAATTGATGTTTTGTGAGCGGCAAGGCGCTAGCCGCCGGTGCTGTCCGAATGCACAACCTACGGCTAGCGGTGTGTTGATTGAGTGATTCATGTAGGGTGTGTGCAGCGCTAGCGAAACACACCAGTTTCTCACTTGCCGCATGCTGTATAACGAACTTTCGCAATCGACATCCGTACGGATTGCATCAATTCTTCCGGATATTCCGTCGATAACAATTCCGGGGTGGCGGATGACGGTGTGATATGTTGACACAAACCGGCTGCCGCCAGGGGTCTGTTGATTTAACGTGGGATAAGCTTCCAGCTTGTCATTCTTGCCAAAAAGCCCTAGTTTTCATTCAGCAATGGCAAGCTGGAAACTTACCCCACGGAGAATTGCCGACGAAATCAACAGAGCACTAGGGGCGGGGTGCTTCATGGGGCGGCGAACCGGTGATTGTCTGCTGGGAACCATATTCCTTGCCGTCGCGATGCTTTTGGTAGTGTCGCAGGAAAAATCTGAATCCGGGCTTCGAAGGCATGAAGAGCGTGGCGTCAGCCATGGGCTGCCTGCGTCGCACTGGAAGACCGAATCAGATCGGTCTCAGTTGCCGTCAAATGCAGCAGTTTCCCCGCAACCAATGCGTGCCGTTCTTAAAAATCTGTCGCGAGGCACACGCATCATCGTGGGGAGCCTGGATGTGTCCGGTCGTCGCCATCAACTCCAGGTGGCAGTTTGCAGCGATGATGCAAACCGGGAGGCATCAATCCCTTTCCTTCGCTGTTCGTTCAACGACATTGCTCGTTGGCGAAATGCCGAACGCCTGCCAAACCCAATGTGCCGCCGCGTGGAGACACAACGAATTCCCCCCGACATGCCGGTTTGCAACCAGGCGGCAAACGAAACGTCCGCGCGCGTCTTTCTCACGCCGTGTTTTACCGACACCGGAACTGTGCATGCGCCGGCCGAGTGTCGTCTTATCGGCGAAAGTCCACGAGTCCGCGTCTATGCGGATCAACGCCTGGTGCAATCGAAAAATACCGGACAAATCACGTCCTGGTCACAGTCGCTGACGTCCGCCGCTGAATTGCGAGCCCTGCCTGTCGTGCATGCCTGGATTGGGGAAATCAGTGATGTGGACCACGATCAGAAACTGTCGATCGTCGTCACGGATCTCGATCACCGCAGCCGGAATGTCTCTCACAGACCTCCGATTTATGGCTGTATACGTGAAGCCGATTTCCGGAGTGATTCAGACTTCTGTGGTGATATTGTTTACATTGATCCGAGTATTTTCGAACTGCCGACCGACGAACTGGACGCATTGCTGACTCACGAAATAACCCATGGGGCGGTGTGTTCGATGCAGGCCGATGAGTCGCCTGGCTCAGCTGATGCCGCACAATCCGGCCATCGCGCGGGACTGCAGGTTTCGCCGTGGCTCAGCGAGGCGGTCGCTCATTTCGTGGAAATTCAGGGCGGTGACTCCGACCCTGCCGGCGCTGCTGCGGAAATGTCCGACAACTTCCAGCGCAGGATGGACGCCTTTTTTGCAGATCCGGCGGGCAGTCCGATCGTGGCCGCTGAGGATGTTTTGAGTCTCGAAGAACGTCGCAGCGGAAGTCGCGGCGCTGCCACGTTGTTTCTGACGCGGTGGATTTTTTCAGCGGCAGCGTTGCAGCAGTTCCTGCGTTCGGATGCGGCACTCGAACGCCGGATCGAACAACTTGCCGACGAACCATTCGCCGAAGTGTTTCGAGACTGGACGCTGTCGCTGGCAACCCAGTCCACATTGCCGTCGGCCATGTCCACCGAACACCAGTCACTGCGTCTGGATCGGTTCTCTGCAGCCAGCCATCAGGCACGATTTTCTCTGCTCGGCACTGCCTTCCGGTGTTTCGAATGCTCAGACGACATTGCATCTCTTGTCATCGAATATGATAACGCCGCCCAGCTTCAGATTTCGATTATTGAGCCCGAAGCTCACATCTGCTCGGCGAAGTTGGATTGAGCTATGCCACGCTTCCATGACGATTCGGATGAAGAATTCCAGGATGACGACGATGTCTACTCGGAATTCGAAGACCAGTCCGACGATGACGAAGAAGAACCGACGGTCTTGTGTTCAAACTGCGGCTTCGAAATGCTGGAAATTGTTTACCAGTGCCCGCGCTGTGGCGAAATCCCTTCCCGAGAAGTCCTGAAACCCTCCACTCAACCGCGCTGGGTCATATTCACCGCCCTGCTGCTGCTGGGACTACTGCTGTCGTGGATCCTGATTTAGAGCCCGAATTCCTGCGCCTCTGGCCAACGGGCATCCCTGCCGGGAAGTCGTTGAATTCCTTGGCGCGGGCTTAGCCCGTAACCCAATTAACGCCCCGGCGGAGTTTGCCACCGTCGAGCGCGGATCATGACCAGCCATCACCCGGAACCGGCTCCTGGCCACGATTGCGGTTGGTCCGCATGGAGCCGTGATCCCATTGATTAGCGCCCTGCGGAGGCAAGCTCCGCAGTGGCGAAAACGCCTTGCTTCTTCTCGGATTTTAGTGGCTGTATTCGTGGGTGTTTGAAAGTTGATTTCCTGATAAGCCGCGATGCAAATCAAGGAGCCTGCGAATCGGACGCAGTGGCAGATTCTCAATGCGGTGCGTAAGTTGCGGTCGTTGGAATCGTCGCTGATACCTGAACTCCCTGAGTCAAAGATCATGGTCGTTCAAGGCACGTCACGTAATCGAGAGCGGCCTCCACTTGCGACGTGTGGTTTTGCTGAGGTCTGGCACCGATGTCCAATGGAGTCGGGGAAACACGGCTCCTGCCGAGCAATCCCGGCAGGAGCCAGACACGCCATTGGCGCAACGGAGACCGGCCGGTAGTTGTCGGAAGCAAACAGGCCCTTGGCAGGTTGCCTCCCGGCAGAGCCTGCCTCCGTTTCTTCCGGCGTCTGAATTTCAACGCAGATCGACCGAATAGTCAACCATTGGACATTGGATTCTGCCTCCAAAAATCCACGGAAATGACCGAGTAGCTTGACTCATCTGAATGATGGTTCCAATGCAACTTTGCACCCATCAACGCAACTCCGAATTCCCCCGAATTTCCGCGTGTAGCCACTAAAATTCGAGAAGAACCTTTTTAATCCATCCAATTTCTGGATCATCGCCACGCTGCTGAACTTCCCGTGCAGAGAATCGGCTCGGCCTGCCAGGGGTGTCATAAACGTGCTGTGTCCCCGTTTGTCGGTCTCCCGTTGGTCGGTCTCTCCGCCTGCGGTTCCCTGCTGGCACCTGCGGCTCGGGTGAAGTCCTGCGGCAGGGGTGTCATAATGTACTGACGGGCCAAGAAAAAGCCCCTGCACGGGGAAACGTGCAGCATCGGCGGAAATCCAAATCGAAATGCCAAATCAGGCGACCGGCGTTTTGCGACGCAATCGACGACCGAAGAAGCCCACAGCGCCCAAGCCAAGCAAAGCCAGGCTCGAAGGCTCGGGCACGACGCTGGGGACGACGCTGGGGACGCCCAGCGACACAATGCCGTAGTCATGGAATGACGCAGTGCCGTCGTTGGTCAGAAACGCCACGTCGAATTCCAACAGGTCGCCCGCGCTCAAGCCCAGGGACGCGAAGAAATTTCCCGCAGTGGTGCCGTCAATCGTATCGAACACTGCGGAAGCGACTCCCGTCGTGTCGAGATACGTGAAGAAGGACCCATCTGTGGGCGCAAGGTTCGGCACGGCACCGCTCGTGCTGACAAACCCCGATGTCGTGTAGGGGTTCCCGGCTTCAAAACTTTCCACCAGAACGCTATTCACCATGATGCGGTCCATCGCCATGGCCGAGTCAAAACTGGTGTCGCCCACATTGGCCACTTCAGCGAACAAAGCCAAGCCCACGTCGGCCGCCGTCAGCACATAGCTTACATGTACCCAGCCGGTCGTGCCGCCGATGCCGCCGCCAAATGCGTCCGGCCCATAGGTGATGCCGTTCAACGGACCAGTCGCCACACCACCGAGTAGGATGGGTGCGCCGGGAGTCAGCGTCACTCCGGGAGAAATCGCCGGAATGTGCGGATTAGCCGTCGCCGGGGTACTTTGCGGATTGGTCCCGCCGGAACTATCCGCTCCCGCCGTGAAAAGTATCACGGTGGCATACGCCGCCCCGCTATTGGCGAGCCCCGCCAAGACCGCCACCACGGCAACGAACTTCGAGAATCTTTTCCAAGCACTGCACGCCGTCATCTTAATTCCTCCAGTTGGTGAAATTGACACTATCTGAAACTTTCCCGATTGCCGATTATGAGGCAAATCCCTGCAATCGCAAGCAGTGAAGGTGGGAATTATGGGTTTAATGCTGATAATGCGGATAATACGTACAATGAGAACTATGCGGACCATGCAGGTTCATCCGGTTCTTTGCGGTCGGCCTTGATCACCAATTCGGCCATACATGTGGTTCGCGATGGCGGCTGTTCAGTATTTCGGACTTGCAAAAGTGCGTCTGGGGTTTGGCATACAGACTGCCGCAACGCGGCACAATGTGAAAGCCTGGGGCATCGCCCCAGGAATCGGGCAATCTCGAACACGAAAGCCCTGAAGGGGCGGGATGGAGGCATGCCTCATCATTTCGCCCCTTTGGGGCTTTTTCTGTCGCGATCCATTTTTCCCAGGGCGATGCCCTGGGCTTTCACATTTCGGGCCTTTGGCCCATGCCTCTCTGTACGACTCCAAAAAAAATCTCTTGGCCGAATCCGTGATCAAGGCCACCGGATACGTTGAAAGAATTGCCTCAGCACCCTGATAAAGGGTGCCAGATTCGCGCTTCTGGCATCCCTTCACGATGCGTGGCACCACGTTTTTTTTACAATGGCCCGCTTAGTTGTTGGGAATCTGGACTGCAATTAAGAGCGACAATGCCACTTGCGTTCCATTATTAGACTTCCCTTGTAGGTAAATCCGATCGCACCATTCTGGAATCCGACGGCCCGGCAGGAGGTGTTGTTTTCTAGCCACGAAAAGG
>JAYTAK010001435.1:0-5367 GCA_043737515.1 Candidatus Kuenenia sp.
GGAATCGAATGATTTGCAGCGAGGGCTGACAGGAATCTCAGTCGGCGGAGCGACTGAGCTACGTAGGCGACGTCGCTCCGCGACTCGCATTCCTGTTCATAGTCGTGCGAAACCTGCGTCAGGTGCCACGAATCATAGACACTGCATTCCGAAATGAGGTTTGGATTTTGAAACGATGGCAACAAACCTCCCATCGGGTAACTGAAGACACGACCTAAGCCGACCGCAACGTTCTGGTGGATCATCCGAAAGACGGCATCTTCGCTGCATTCGGCGAAGCCAGATCCAAAATTGAAACTGGCGAGCCGTCAAAAATGTAGGTTGGACATTCTTGTCCGACTGTGCTTCGATGGGCAAGAATGTCCATCCTGCGAAAACGCGATCTGATTTCAGGACAAAACGCCCCAGTGAAAGCCAAACCCAGGTCTGCGGCAAAGCAGAGCACCACAAATGAACCCGCTTCTGCACGCAAGCCAAAGTCTGCGGCCAAAGCCAAAGCGATTCCCACCACCGCTCAATCACTCGGCAGCCTGCTGACCTCGAACTGCAGCGTGAGGAAGAAGCGAAACTCGCCGGGAAGAAATTCAGTCCTGCCATTGAGCCACCCTATCACTGGCGAGACTGGGCCAACAATCCGCAGGGAGTCACGGGCGACGAACTGCTCGCCAACGCCTGCAACCTTGACCGTAAAAACCCGAAAGCGAAGGAAGACATCGCCCACTTGTCGCCGGAACAACTCGCCGCGAGTATACTGCAGAAGGAGCAACGCATAGCCGAGATCATGGGCAACATTCGCGCACTGCTTGCGAAAGGACCGACGAGATGAAGAAGTCTCCAACCAAAAAAACAACTGCCAGGAAAACAGCCGACAGGAAGTCAGTTGTGCGGAAAAAACCGGTTTCGAAGAAAACCGTCGCCGCAGCAGCGCCAGATTACGATTCAGTCCTGTCCGGCGTTGTCGAATTGTTGCAGGAATCCCGGCGCGCATCCGCACGCACCGTCAATGCGATCATGACCGCGACCTATTGGGAAGTTGGCCGGAGAATTGTGGAAGGTGAGCAAGGCGGAAAGGAGCGAGCCGATTACGGTGAGGAATTGATTCGCCGACTTTCTGCCGACCTCACCAAACGGTTCGGTCGTGGCTTTGGCCGACGAAACGTGTTTCTGATGAAGTCTTTGTATCTAGCGTTTGCGCCAAACAGATGCCACGAGATTGTGCAGACGCGGTCTGCATTATTCGGTAACCCGTTGGGGGCATTGACTTTGCAAATAGTGCAGACGCCGTCTGCACTATTGGTCGCGGATGAGCCAAAAAAGAAAAGCCAGACGCTGTCCGGGAAATTGGAGAGGCCAATTCTCCAATCACCGATTGTAGAATTGTCGGCGGTAGCTCAAGAATCGTCATCTGTCAGTCTTCTCGACACGCTCCGCACATTGTCTCAGCGGTTCCCGTTGCCATGGTCGCATTACGTGCGATTGCTTTCGGTCAAGAATCCGTTGGCCCGCGAGTTCTATGAAATCGAAGCCCTGCGCGGTGGTTGGACGGTCAAGCAGTTGAACCGGCAGATCGGGACTCAGTTCTACGAGCGAACGGCGTTATCCAAAAACAAGGCTGCAATGCTCACTAAAGGGCAGCAGCCGACGCCGGAAGATGCGGTCTCGGTCGATGAGGAGATCAAGGACTCGTTCGTGCTCGAATTCCTGGGGCTGAAAGACGAGTACTCGGAGAGCGAACTCGAAGAAGCGCTGATCCGTCATCTTGAGACGTTTCTTCTGGAGTTGGGTGGCGACTTCACGTTTGTCGGGCGTCAACGGCGGTTGCGAATCGACGACGTGTGGTATCGGGTGGATCTGTTGTTCTTTCATCGCGGCTTGCGGTGTCTGGTCATCATTGACCTGAAACTGGATCGACTCACGCCCGGCGACATCGGACAGATGCACCTCTACTGCAACTACGCCAAAGCAAATTGGTCGCGTCCCGATGAGAATCCGCCGGTCGGAATCATCCTTTCTTCGGGCCAGGGCGATTCTCTGGTCCGCTATGCACTGGACGGCCTGCCGAATCCGACGCTGGTCCGCGAGTACCGCCTGATGCTGCCCGACGAAAAGCTGCTAGCCGACGAACTGACCCGCACCCGCCACCTCCTCGAATCCCGCCTCGCCGCCAGGGCGACTCGGAGGAAGACATGACTACTTGCAGGTGGAACGGACCGTCCGCCGCTGCGCGTTGTTCGAGCGAAATGGTCCGTCTTGTCATTCGACCACCATGTGTCAGCCCACACCGCACTTCGCCTCAGACGACCACTGCGCCATTCACCGTGATCGGAATCGCAGCCGCCAGCCAAATCGAGGTGACAAGCCTTTCGTCACCTGGTAGACTCAGTCGTCCCGCTGAGTGATCTGATTGATTCCGCAGACATGCACCCAATCCACGAAGCGGAAAACTTCAACGCGCGATCTATGTGTCGCAATTCGTTGGGATTTAGGATCAAAATGACGCAGGAGGAGTGGTTGTCTCAGTACATAGCCGCAGCCTTCGAGGGTGTCGAACTTGGCACTGGACTCGACATTCATGCCGCCCAATATCTGGACTCGTTGTCCGACTCGGAAAAAATATTGTCGCTCACAGCAGAACGGAAAGACTGGAAGCGGGTTTCATCCAAAGTGTTCCCCTCTCGCCATTGTGCAATTACATACTTGGACCCGGAAGGATTTCGCTTCTACACGCCTGCCCTCATGACGATGTTTATCATTCATGGTGACGAACAAGGGATGCTTTTGAATCATTTTCTGTGGAATCTCAAAGTCTCGATTCAAGGCAAGATCAAGGGCGTTGACTTCAGCAGTTTGTTCAATTTGCACCAGCGTGCGGCAATTATCCGTTTCCTGAAATATCTTTTTCACCACAAACGCAAAGGCTGTGATTCCGGTGAGGCATCGACACTCCTCACGCAAATACAATCCCGCACATCGCACTGAAGCCAATTGGCATAACTAATAAGCGACGGTCTTAAGATTGGTCAACATCTGATACAAAACAAGTTTGAATTCCTTTCTGTTTTTTGTTCATTGCCGCGAGTCGCGCAGGGTTTAGCGTCCAGGATCTGTTGGATTTTTCAGGCACGACTCGGGGGTTTTGTTGGATTTGCGATGAGGGTCCAATGGCGTGGACTTAAGGCGAGCGGGGGATGTAAATCCCCTGATTTTTAACGATTGCTGGAAAAAGTCGGGCATTTTACGTACCCGGCTCGCCGTGGGAATTCATTAAGTCCACGCGATTGATCAATAAAACGGGTCTTCAAATCAAAGAGACCCGACCCTTTTTAGCTCATCCGACCCTGTAGCTCATCTGCCCTGCTCTATATTCGGAAGTTGACGCGCTGAAGCCGGGACTGCGGTCGAACTCGGCGCGCTGCTTCCCTCAATCCTCGACCGTGCATTCAAAGGTGAATTGTGAAGAAGCGAAGTCAAACACAAAAATGGTCCGACGTGCGAAAAGTACTCGCTCGTGGCGATGCGGCGGAACTGATCGATCTGATCAAAGACATCTACGACGCCTCACCCGCGAATCGGGATTTTCTGCATGCTCGCCTGGTGGCCAATCCGGACGACGAAAGCATTTTGAAACCGTACCTGGAACGCATCACAACCCAGTTTTACCCCTCCCGCGGCTACGGCAAACTGAACCTCGCGGAAGCTCGCCGAGCCATTCGTGATTACCGCAAAGCCACTGGGAACGTCGCTGGCACCGCTGAACTCATGCTGACGTATGTGGAAAACGGCACTGCCTTTACGCACGAATACGGCGACATCAATGCCGCATTCTATTCCAGCCTTGAATCCGTCCTTGGAGAGATGGTGACACTCCTCTGCACCGACGGCCGAGAACTCTATCCCCGCTTTCGCGATCGAATTCAGCACCTCTCCACCCACGCAGGATCCATCGGCTGGGGCTACGGTGATTTCCTCCGCGAGCAAGTTTTCGATCTGGAAGACGAACTTGGGGAGTCCTGACTCATCAAAAAGGCGAGCGGCAGGGCGTCAGCCCTCCGAGTCCACTGAACAAGACGCAGGACAAGCGAAAACGGGGTCAAAGCGAAAACGAGGTCAGGACTCAAATAGAACAGACCTGCCCCTTTTTGTTTCTTCCCTCAATCCTCGATCGCGCCTTCAAAGGTGAGCTGTGACGGAGCGAAGTAAGACACTGCGCGATTGAGGATGACACACTCGTTTAACCGCGTGGGCAACGCCCCGCGCTTGGGAAGTAATCCAGCGGGAAGTTGCAAGCGCGGCCCGCTGGGCACGCGGTTAAACGAGCCAATGCCAACGACGCACGCGGATGGGTGGCCAGGGTTGGAGGGCGGCAGCCCGAAACGCCGGGGCTTCCTTCGCTTCGCTCAGTCTAGCCCCGGCCACCCGATACCGAGCCGTTAACGATCGAATTCAGCTACGATCAATTCACTTCTGACGTTCGTCTAATCTCTGAGCCCAACCTTGGGTTCTTCACAGTTCTTCAATGCCAGCACGGCCATGGCGGTGCCGGCGTGGCTGATGAAGTGGTGGTTGTCCTTGAACAGCGATCGAGTGTACCAGCGACCGCTTTCGCGTTGATTGGACTTGAGCCATTTCACACCGTTGCGAAGGACGGCGTCTGAAGGCGAGACGTCGGCACGTCGCAGCGCGTACAGCACGAAGCCGGTGCCGTAGCCGTCGCTGTGTTCGGTGTCCTGTTGCAGATCGTCACCGCGTTTCCAGTCGCCCAGTGTTGCCAAGGCCCAGCCACCGTCGGGCTTTTGCAGCGCCGTGAGCTGCTGAATGGTGGCCGTCTTTTCTTCTGCGGTGAGCAGGTCCGGAACATAGCTGTTGGCCCACAGGAGCATCGCCTGATGATGCAGTGTCGGCGGAGCATTCGCTTTCAGCCAGCGACGAATTCCTTCCATGCCTTTTTGCGCGGCGGGTGTTGCGGCGTACTCATCCGGTGCGACTCCAACGGCGATCGCGGCCAGCGTCACGCCGTAATGGTCGTCGGATTCCATCGGTGGCCAGTCGCATTTGAGCCAACTGAATCCGCCGTCTTCTTTTTGCACCGTCCACATACGATCGAGGGCGGTTCGGGAAACGGCGTGAAGTTTTCCGGTGGTCGCAGTATCATTGAACGCCAGAGCCGCAGCGGCTGCGACGACTTCGGCATCCCAGCGAGGCCCTTCCTTGGCCCATCGCGCCTGCACTAGTTCTTCAGCAAATGCACGAACCTGAGTGTGTGCTGTGACGTCCGCTGAAATCGCCGGACGGGCGTAGAGATACGCGAAGTTTGTGTGGCAGGTAAAACACTTGCGATCTTTCTGCCATGTGAGTGCCGCGGAATCC
>JAYTAK010001436.1:0-12337 GCA_043737515.1 Candidatus Kuenenia sp.
CAGATCCTCTATGATCTTGTCTCTCGCGTCCATGTCCGCAAGCTAACAAATCCCCTCAAATTGACCCAATAGCAATCTGATCCCGTGAACGGTTACGAAAAATCTTCGAAAGCGTTTGCCGGTCTTTGATCAGGCCTTCTCCGCGCTCGTTGAAGATCTGCATGAGCGCGGAATGCTCAACGATGTGCTGGTCGTCGCGTGCGGCGAATTCGGCCGAGCCCCAAGGATCGATGCCGGTGCCGGGCGAGGCCACTGGCCTCGTGCGATGCATGCGGTCCTGAGCGGCGGTGGAATCAACGTCGGCCAGATTATCGGCTCAACCACGAAAGACGGTGGCGAGCCCGCCGATCGACCGCTCAGTCCCGGCGACCTGCTGGCCAGCATCTATCGAGTCATCGGCATCGACCCCGCCGCGACAATCCCGGATCGCCAAAGCCGTCCGGTGCCTTTGCTGCAGCAGGGCAGAGCGATTCGCGAACTGTTCGGGTAAAGCCAGTCAATCAATGTCGCGGTCAGGCTGTCAGTAGTATGATTCTGATCGCCATTGTAAAGGTCATCGCCAGCAAACATCGTCGAACGACTTCGCGGACTCAACCATTGATCGAAATTGACGCATTCCCTTTTTCTGGCATTCAGGAGCCGGTAAGTTGCCTGACACATCTGCTTGCTGCGCCGATGTTTGCCATCCTGGGGTATTTTCTTGTTCAACGAGGTCGCGGGAATTGGGGCCGCACTTTCAGCCTTGCGGTGATGGTCCTTTCAACGGTGTTCCTGTTGTCGGTGAGTGGTGTGTACCATCTGCTCGGTCCCGGTGCCGGACGGGATGTGATGCTGCAGCTTGACGTGGCTGGAATCTTCGCGCTGATTGCCGGAACCGTGACTCCGGTGCATGCGATTCTTTTCAGAGGCTTCAATCGATGGGCTCCACTCCTGCTGGTCTGGTCGGCTGCTGTGATTGGGATCACACTGACGACGATTTCAAGGGGCCGAATTGCACCAGGGGTCGGCACCGAAACCTTTCTGCTGATGGGCTGGGGCGGACTGATCTCGTGCATTCTGCTGTGGAAACGATTCGGCTTCCTGTTTGTCCGGCCGCTGATTCTGGGCGGTGTGGCCTATACGGCGGGAGCCGTCATTTTAAGTCTGAAACTGCCGCCTCTGGTGCCCGGTCTTATCCGAACCCACGAGTTGTGGCATGTCGCCGTGCTGTTCGGTCTGGGACTTCACTGGAAATTTGTTTTCCAGTTCGCAGGCGGACCGCCCGACGCAGATCGATAACGATTCGAATTGCGCGAACGACGACTGATCATCAGGTGGATTTGATACCGGAATTGACCGGAGAACGATGAAGGGCCGAAACCGGTTTGCGCGCCTCCATGATCAGCGGCTGCAGTTGCTTGTCGAGTTCAGCGGCTTTTGCCTTCGCTTCCTCAAGAGACATTCCGGCGGCCGTCCCGGGACGTTTGTGACCAATATGGCTGATCCACGAATCGTGCAGTACTGAGCCCTTCTGGTTGACCAGTTGAGTCATTTCGTTGCTGATCGGCATCCACGATTCAATGCCCCAGGCTTTCAGAATGACCTCCGCGATCGTCTGATGCCCTGTGCTGTTGCAATGCACTCCGTCGGGGGCAACGGTGAATGTGGGTTCCGTCTTTCGCCGTTGTTCCCAGAAAGCCGTGATGGGTGTGTGAAGGTCGATTACCATTTCAACCCGGTCCTTCTGTTCCAGAATCCACTTGCCGTATTTCTGAATCACGTCATCGTAGTTTTCGTAAACAGCAAACCAGGCGAACTTGTCACTCCTTTCGGGCAGCAGCTTGCCTTCGGCCTTGAGCTGTAATGGGTCGAACGGTGGTGGTGTCATCAGGACCAGTTTCGCTCCTGAAGCATGAACCTTCTCAATCAGTCGATTCATGCCATCCTGATATTTCTTGAAACGATCTTCGCTGAAGGGATAGTAGATTCCGTCGTTCATCCCATAGCAGGCCACCACAACGTCAGGTTTGACTGCCGCAAGGGCTCGGTCAAGTCGCTCGTGGACATCGGGACGGGGAAACGGGTGATCGGGCTCTGATAGTCCAGTGCAGCCCTCACTTGGAAGTCCGGCATTCACAAGTTCAGGACGCGGATCAACTGACTGCAGCCGCAACTGCATTTCAATCATATTGACAAATTCGCCAGCAGCGGTGATCGAGTCGCCGAGAAACAGGATGCGTTTGGCTTTCAGAGGAAACGCATCCTCTGCCGCAGACAACGGACTCAGAAACATGACAAACAGGAGCAATCCGGCGATAATCTTCATGGCAGTAGGCTCAAGCGTGAAGGGGAAAGGATTTAACAGTAGTGTTAGCAGGTGACTCTCCGTCAAGTGTGTTCAAATCAACGCCTGGATTCAATCAATCGACCATTATTGGTCCGGCTGGCCAGTTTGTGGATCTGTAGGGTGTGACAAACGCCAGCGCTGGCACACCATGTCTGTTCAGCCAACGTTGAGAGTGTTGTTTCTCTGGGAAGAATTCAGACGAGGAGGCTGACGAGTTTTGGGGGGCTTGCGGCTCGGGCGGAGCGGCAAGCGGGAATTTTCGCCACGATGGGGCTCGTCCCCATCGAGCGATGATCATCACCAGACAAGAATTCCAGAAGGCGTAATTCGGGTGGCGGGGGAAGCCCGCCACAAGATTCGGTGAGCCTGCGCGTTCCTCGTCACACCCTACAGGTTGCGCATCGTCAACAACTGATCGACCGTGCCATTTTTGGGGCATCTGCGATGCCGTCGTGGACTGAAATCTCCGGGCCGCAGCGAGAAAATAAGGAATGCTGCGACGATTGGCGGTGAGACGCGGGTTTAATCGTCCAATGGCAAGCACCATGCATGTTGAGGGGCTCGCCGGATTCACATTTTTAACCTGTTCGGAGAGTGATCATGAAGCCTATCCAGCTTGCGGCGTTGTTTGTTTCAGTATCGTTGACAGCATCTGTGTTCGCTCAGCCGCCGCAGGGCGGACCTGGGCGAGGTCCGGGCGGAGGCGGATTTGGCGGTGGCGGATTTCGAATGCCAAATCCGTTGCTCGAAGCGCTCGATAAGGACAAAGACGGCACTCTGACCGCCGAAGAAATCGACAACGCCGTGGCCGCTCTGAAGACGCTTGATAAAAACAGTGATGGCAAGTTGGATGCATCTGAAATGCGTCCGAACTTTGAAGGCATGGGACCGGGCGGCGACGGAGGAGCGGAGCAGATGGTTGCACGCATGATGGAGATGGACGCCAACAAAGACGGCAAACTGTCGAAGGAAGAACTGCCCGAACGACTCCAATCCATGCTGACACGCGCTGACAAGAACGAAGACGGTTCTCTCGACAAATCGGAAATCCTTGCATCGGCTCGTGAACGATCCGGTGGCCAGGGCGGTGGATTCGGTGGCCCCGGCGGCCCCGGCGGTGGAGACTTCGTTGGACAAATGATGGAACGTGCCGATGCGGACAAAGACGGCAAGCTCACAGGTGATGAGATTCCACCTTTCATGAAGGAACGCGTCGCACAGATCGATACGAACAAAGACGGTTCGCTCGACAAATCCGAGCTTGAAGCCGGGGCCGCCCGGATGCGCGAAGGACGTGGTGAAAAAGGTGGCGGCGAAAAAGGCGGAAAATCACGACGCCCGCCGGTGGAGGACGACAGCAAAGAAGAACCAAAGAAAGATGCGGCACCGTAAGGAACACCATGTTTGAAATCCGAAATCCGAAATCTCAAATCCGAAGGAAATCATAAATCCGAATCAAGTCAAAACAACGCTGGCAAATCAGGATGTTTTGAATTTCGTGCTTCTGATTTGTTTCGGATTTCGACATTCGGATTTCGGATTTCAACCAGGAAGTGTTCGGCGACATTTCATTTCCGGGCTCCTCAGCCGACAGCATCCAGCGCTGGAATGCGTCCTTCGTATTCATCGTTTCGCGCCTGATCCTGGATTTCCTGAAACCCTTCGCGAAGTTTGTTGATGACCTCAGCGGCATTTCGCCAGGCATCGGGCGACTGAGACTTGATCTGGTCAGCAGAGAATTCAACCAGCCGCAGAATCTGAGTCGGCAATTCTCCCTGCTTCAGGTCCAGGCCATCGACAATTGCCAGCAACGTTCGCATGGCACGCAGTCGCACAGGAGGCAGCTCTGACGCACGATTCTGATCGAGCAATTGCAAACCTTCATCAAGCGATTTCACGGCTTGATCGTAGACGACCAGCAGCATGTCAATGCGTGACCACGAAAGTGAACTGGCCTGCTTGTACTTCAGATAGGGGTTCATGACGTTTTCATACTCCTGTGTCCACGTTGAAATCCGAAATTCGAATGTCGAAATCCGAAACAAATTCGAAGCACGAAATTCAAAGCGTCCTGATTGGCCGCGTTTTTGATTCAAATCTCAGATTTCAGATTCCAGATTTTGGATGTCCTACCAGGCCTGATTTTAAAACTTATTCTTGCTCAACTCCTGGGCCGCGAGACTACTCATCGTTCCTGCCGGAGAGCGACTCCAGTTCGCGTTCGCATAGGTTATCGGATACTGCCCGGTGTTCATGCAACAATTCTTACCTGCTCGTTCCGGCAAGACTCGCCAGTTGTGATGAGACATAGTTGCTTGTGCTCTGCAGCGTACTGATCGCCGACTCCAGTGCACTGAACTGCTTGACCAACTGCTGTTGCTGCTGGTCAAACACGGACTGTTGTCGTTCCATACTCGCCTGAAGATCAGAGAGCCGAGCGTTGAATTCCGTGTTGGCGATTGCGGCCGTGCCACTAGTCGATGAGAGAATACCATCCAGGACTTTGGTCAGACTTGCGCCCACACCCCGTGTCACAGTGACCTCGGCAGTGGTTTCTTCCAGAACATTGGAAGCCGAGAGTGAGATTCGGAGCTGCAGTCCGGCCGTGTTTTCGTTGAGTGTGTCGCCCGACAGGATCTGGCCCCTTCCGGTGGCTGTCTCAGTCTGATCATTGACACGAAATGTTCCCTGAACATCTTTTCCCGTGGCTGTCACGCCAGCGGTGAGTCCAAGGTCGGCAAGCGCGGAGCCGGACAGGATCTCGATCTTTGACGTGCTGCCGTAACTGTCTGTATTGATTCTCAGGCTGGTGCCGACAAGTCCCACAGACACAGATCGTCCGGCCAGATTCGTGGTGCTGTTCAGAGTTGTTTCCAGCAGATCCGCCAGATCCTGCCGAGTGTACGTGCCCGAAGCCAGGGTGACAGTCGCTTCGGCACCGTTGATCTTCAGCGTCAGGCCATTGTTGGTGTCTCCGATAACTACAGATTCATTCAGCGGTGATCCGGCTGTCAGTGCGGCCTGTTCAGCCGCCTGCGTGATATTCACCTGAATCGGAGTCGATGAGGATTTTGTTTTCGCTGTTCCTGCGACAAAGCTGACGCCGGGGTTGTCGCTGGTGCCGCCGAGGGCAAACAGTCGTTTGACGTCGGTGGCCGTGACGCCTTCCGTGTCCCCGTCGAGAATGCTCTGCAGTTTCGATGAATTCAACTGCAAGCGACCGGAATCGCTGATCGTAATGCCGATCGCCGACAATCGATTGGCTGAGCTGCTGACACCTGGCACGACATCCAGGATGGTCGAAAAGAGTTTTTGCTTAATGGTCTGCACATTGCGATTGCCCAGCAGCGGTCCGCTCTCCGAGGTTGCCGAAACAAAGCGTGACTGGTCTTCAATGTACTGAATAGTATCATTGAATGATTTGACGAACGTCTGTACGTCGGCAACGGCGGTCCCGGTATCCCGGTCAATCGTCAGCGCGACTTCCTGCCCGACGGTGGGATTCAGCAGATCAAAGCTGACTCCTCGTACGACATTGTCAAAACGATTCGTCGCGCTGGTTGTCGAGATCGCGCCAGCTCCCGTGCCAAACGTGATTCTCGCATCCGTCGCGGCCTGGACCGGAGTATCAAAATCAATATCGGGCCGCACGGCATCTCCGGAACTGGCAGCTAGATTATTGACCAGTGAAATACTGTTGTCCGTCCCGGTGTTTGAGGATGTCAGCAACAGTTTGTACGGAGTACTGCTGCCCGAAGAGTCTTTAATAATGTTGGCTGTGACACCGCCGCGTGCAGAATTGATCGCATCGGCGAGCCCTGTGAGGGAATTATTGTTGTCATCGACCGTGATTGTCGTGACATCGCCGTTGCCGAGCCGGAGATCAAATGTCCCTTTTGAAATCTCCGAATCTGCGTCAGCAAAGCCCTGACTCGCAACCTGATGAGCTGCGGCTCTGGATTCGACGGTGAACCGGTAAACTCCTGTCGCGGCGGATTCGCTGGCGGTTCCGGCGATTGCTGATTCATCACTGACCGTCACTCTTTGCTTCGTGAACGGGTTATTCTGCGAACGTGACAGTTTTGATATATCCAGTTGCAGACTCAGAAGTCGAGTCTCGACACCGTTAAATGCGGCCTGCTTTTTTTGAACTTCATCCTTCCGAATTGCGAACCGATCGACCTGCTGCTTCTGGATCTTCAGCAGCCCGTCGATGATCGTCTTCGTATCGATCCCCGTGACCAATCCGTCAATTGTGACCGGCATCGTCTTTCCCTTATGTCTCCAAAGATTTAAGCCCTTGCCGAAGTGCGAAGAGGTCCGATCAGGATGACAGGCGTGCCTGCTCCCGATCGGACCAACTTCTTTTCAAACTGACCGATGAACAACGCGGGCAGATCTTCGGCCCTGGAAGCCCGACATGGTTGCCATGTCAGGCTTTCAGCCAATTCCGTCCGCAGTGTCATCCGACTACCGCAACAGTGACAGTACCAACTGCGGCATCTGATTTGCGTTGCTCAGCATTGAGGCACCGGCCTGAACCAGTACCTGATTCTTTGTAAAGTTTGCAATTTCTGATGCGAAGTCTGTATCACGAATGACCGATTCAGCGTTCACCGTATTTTCCAGCGTGACGCGCAGGTTATTGGTTGTTGATTCCAGTGTATTTGACTGGAATGCACCCAGGTCGCCTCGCAGATTGGTGACGTTGCTGATTGCCTTGTCGATGACCGCCATGGCATCCTGGGCTTTTGCAGCAGACGTTACGTCAATCTGACTCAGGTTGGTGAATTGATTGTCCGTAACTCCGGTTCCCAGGTGGTCGGATTTCACGTTTGAGATGGCGATTTTTGCCGTCTGGTTCTGATTTGCACCAATCTGGAAGACGAGTGAGTTATCGGTGACGGCGACGGTTCCCTGGCTCCCGGTGACCGTAGACGAAGTATCAGACGCGGCACCAACGGTGAGCGACAGATCTGTTGCATCTCCGGATGTTGCCGTAAGCACATTCTTCAGTCCGGTTGCGACAACGCCGTCGATCGTTCCGGCAATATCGACACCGGTGTCGATCAACGCCACTGTGCCAACTCCGCTGGAATAAGAACCCTCTGATTCCAACGCCGTTGTGCCAATGCCTGAAGAAGCCTTACCGGACGCAGTTACTTCTGCGACACTTACACCGGAATCAGTCCCGCCAGCAGTTGATTGAACTGACAGATTCACGTCAGTGCCGAGTTCCTTGGAGGTGAAAGTCAGCACACCGCCAACATCCGATGCCAGAACTCCGGTCGTGTATTGTTCATTGTTGATCTTGGCAATGGCAGCGTTAATGTCGTCGCCGGTGGACAGATCAATATCTGTGCCATTGATCGTCAGAGTTTCATCTGCCGTCAAGGTGGTGTAGGCATTATCCGCAGTGATCACGGCTGCATATTCCTGAGCCGCCGTGTCTGAGACAACAGAGATCGATGATGTCGGTCCTTCTGGTGTCAGACTCTTGAAACGGATCTTTGTGTTGTCGTCCGGGTCGATAAAGGCTTCAACTCCGGTTGTTCCCTTCGTGTCGTTGATTTTCAGGACAGCCAACGCCAATGTGTCGTCTTCAAGCAGGTTGACGGTTGCCGTGCCACCGGTGCCGGTGATCGTCAGGACTTCATCCGCACCCAGCACACCGCCGCTTCCTCCGCTGATTTCCGGAGCAACAACGCCGGTCATTGCTGTGTCTGACGTGACACTGATGGATTCTGCTGAACCGTATTCTGCACTGGTGAATCGGATCTTTGCGGCATCCGAAGGATCCACTGCAGCAACTACACCGGTTTCGTCGGTTTTCGCGTTGATCGCGTCAATGACACCGCTCTGAGTCAGCCCTGCGGCGAGCGTTACGCTGGCGGTACCGATTGACCCCGTTACAGTCAGAGTTTCTTCTGCTGAGAGCGTTGCCGCTCCGGAGATTCCGGTTGACGCGCTGGAGACTTTTGCCTTTTCAGCGGCGGTGGTCACATTGACCGCGTAATCTCCGCCCTGGGTGGCCGAAGTTGCGACAATGCCTGACAGATCCGAGTCGCTTGCGACTCCACTTATCGGACCAGCGGCAGAGCCATCGAGCAATTTCTTTGAGCCGAACTGTGTGTTCGTGGCGATGCGGTCAATCGTATCCAGTACGTTGGCGATTTCTGCCTGGTTTGCGGCCAATGCTTCATCATCGTTGACGCCTGAGTTGGCCGAGTCAACGGCCAGCGTGCGGACTTTGACGAGCAGAGAGTTGATTTCGTTCAAGGCACCTTCAGCCGTCTGTACGACCGAGGAAGCCTTTTCTGAGTTATCGATCGCCTGGTTGAGCCCAGCGATTTGAGCACGCTGCTTTTCTGAAATGACGAGCGCGGCAGGCCCGTCAGATCCCCGGTTGATTTTAAGGCCGGACGACAGCCGCTCAACTGACTTGGCCACATTCATGTTGGCACGATTCAGGTTATGCTGCGCGTTCAGCGACGTTACATTGTTTGCAATTGACAACCCCATGATCAGTTCCTTCGTCAAAAATGTCGTGTAGAAAAACCAGCTGTGCTTTCAGCAAGCAGAGCCACATGCTGTCGGCCCTGAACAGGACCGATTCACCGAAGCAACACAAATTCCTACCGTGTCACTTTCAGACAGAAAGCTTCTCTAAGCATCCTTGCTCAGGATTGCTGCCGCTGTTTGTTCAGCCGCAGCGCGAGTCAGGTAATCGCCTCGTTGCACTCTCACTTTTGCCGCTGCGACAACATCGGGCCGAACATCGCTGATCCCGTCAAGCTGACGAGTCAACTGGTCCAGTTCGCTGCCACCTGCAACCCCCTCGGCCTCATTTTCTCGAAACGCTGACAACGATTGTCCTCGACCTGTATTCGTACCTGGCGTCCGCGCTGCACGCGGTGTGTCTCCGCCAGATGGAATATCAATTCGATGAATCTGCATTGCCCTGTCTCCCGGTGAGAAACCTGAGTCAGACAGGCTTATCGAAGCGTGCGGAAAAAACTTGCCAGGAATATTTTGCTCAACCCCTGACAACTGATAGACGATGAGGATGTAACGGTTGTACCGATTGCATCATTTCCGGAGTCCGCGAAAGAGAGCGTGACGTGTCTGATTCGCTGAAAAAGCTGGATTTCTCATTGCTCCAACGACCATTTTCCATCGTGGCGATGATGATCGGCATGGCCCTGCTGGGCGCCGCCGGAGCGATTGGATTGCGATCCGAAAATCCCGCCAGGAGTGAAGGAAATCACGCAGCCGGGAGCGACAGCACTCAGGCCGAAACAGAATTGGTCGCAGAAAAATCGCGACCCGGCGCGACAGACGCGATCGAACATGCGACGGCCCACAAGCGTGAGTCATCAGGCCACACGATTCGTTCCGAACAACACGCTGATGCTGAACACGCTGATGCTGAACACCTGGTCGTTGAATCGCACGAGCCGGACGCACATGGCGATCCGATCGATCACAGTCATCAATCCACAAACGATGATCCATTCAGCGAGGAGAGCCTTGGATTTGCTGAATCCACCGAGCCCGAGATGCTCAGTGGTGAATCAAAACAGTCCACGCTGGAAACGTCTGACTCACATCCCGCCGCACCGGCGGCTTTTTCGCACGACGCTGATGATTCTGCTGCCGCTCTGAAGTCTGCGGCTACGGCTACGGCCCGCGAAGACAAGATCACGCAACAGGCCGTGAATCTCATGTCGATCGCCGACGAGCAGCTTGCCAGCGGAAGTTACGTACAGGCGATGCGGGCGTATCAGGCTATCCGGCAGAAGTCTCAGGGCACTCCCGGCACGGCGATCCTCATGCGACTCGCGCTTTGTGCTGAGGCGGCGGGGCGGCGATCTGCGGCATTGGAAGCTTACCGCAAAGTTGCGGCCACTCAAGCCGATCCGGCATGGGCCGGGGTGGCTCGTTACGGGGAGGCGCGGTGCCTCGCCGCCGTGAAACGACACGATGGATTGCAGACAGATCTGCTGCGCCGTGTGCTGCTCGACGAATCCGAATTTGTGCCAACCGTCCGCAACGAAGTGCTGCATCTCATCGGGCGGGATCTGTGGCAGGAGCAATCGACGATGACATCCGTTGACCTCCTGGATGAGAAGACGCTCACCGTTCCGGAGTGGTCAGCCGACCCGGCGAGATTGCTCGACGAACTTCCGCTGCTGATTCATGAGACGCCGACAAAGATCGGTCCCGTTCAGTTTCAGGTGCTGCGTGTCGATGACAGGACTCCGGACAGCATCTCGGTTCGGCTCAGTTGCGGCACCACGCGACTTGAACCGCTGTTGCAAAACCTGCTCCGCGGCTGTCGCTTGGAATTTGAAATATCAACACTGGCGGCGCACCAGCTTCAGGGGCGAACACAGCAGATTCATGTGGATGATTCGCGGCTGGCGGCGCTTCTGGACGGCATGACGATTCCCTACGACCTCTGCTGGCGGCAACGCGATGATCGCATCATGATCCTGCATCACAGTGAACTGACGCCGGAAGAATTTCGCCAGTGTCGACTGAGTTCCGCCGAACGCATATTGAGATTGGCCGTGACCGACGGAGCCGTCTCTGGCCAGGCGGGCCACAGTCGGCTGGCTCTGGCGACCCTGTTGTATGAACAGAAACGCGCTGCCGACGCAGTGCAGTTTCTGCAGGTGCAGATTGAATCCGAGCCGCGTTCCGTGGTCGAGACAGAGGCGGCCTTCAATCTCGGCAAATGCTTCATGGCTCTGAATCTGCGCAATGAATCGCGCGAAGCGTTTCTGCGAAGCATCGATGCGGCTGGAGGACTGACCGATGTCAAGATTGCCGCCTACATTTTTGTCAGTCGATTGCTGCTCGAAGACGACCAAAGCAAACTCTCCATTTCCAACATGATGCGCGGCGTCGCGTTGAGCGACGATTCGCCCATGGAGCCGTTTGCCGCATTACAACTGGCCAGCGCCTATCTGATCTTTGGAAACCCTCAGGGAGCAAACAGCGTCCTCATGGAACGCCGGGAAGAGTTGGCGAACGGAGCAGGACGTGAAGCTGCGGCCTTCGTCTCGTCCCTGGCGCGATTTCGAGCGGCCGTACTTGCCGACCGACGTGAACGCGAAGGGTGGGCGGTCGTGTCGGCTCTGTCGGAATTCAAGCCGGATCAGTATTGCGGCGGACACTGGGCTGTCCTCGTGGCCGAAGCCTGCGAGGAACTGGGACTTGAAGCACAGGCGACCGATGCTTACCTGCTGGCACTCAGGAAATTGCCGTCATCCTGGCTGCGTGATCGCACAGTGTTGCGACTGGCCGCACGTTATCAGCACGACCACGAATTTGAGGAAGCACGACTGCTGCTGGCCACTTTGACCACAACGGAAGCCAATCAAATGGCGTTGCAGGCAAAACTGCGGTCAGCGGAAGTCTCAATGGAACAGGATCATCCGGAAGATGCGATTCGGACTTGCCGACTGCTGATTGATTCCACAGACACTCCCCAGCTTGAAAGAGCCGCCTTGCGAATCATGGGACAGGCCTACGAACGAAAGAAGAATCATCACGCCGCGATTTCCTGTTTCGCAGGGATGCTGCCGGAGGAATCTTCCGACGAGATGATGGAAGATTCTGCCGTGAAATCAGACGCACACTCGGCAACGAGCGAAAGGCACGATCAATGATGCCCTTTCATTGTAACTCGAACAGATACGGTTCGCTGACTATCGCTGCACTTGTGCTGATCACGTTGATCAGCTCATCCCCGTTGGCGATTGCGGCTGAGCCCGTTGCCAAAACAAAATCAAAGGTATCGTCGCAGGCGAAGGTCACGCCCGAAGAGCCGACGCACGGCGCACCGCAATGGAACAGGAACAGATCAGCGACGTCTCGTGAATGGAATCGTGCAGCCGCACGTCCCAAACCTGTCGTGGCCACTCCTTCAACGGACATGAGCAAGGTGCCCAGGATTCGCCATGTCAGTGCCAGCGGGTCTGAGGATGGTGCAGTGTCCACAGC
>JAYTAK010001437.1:0-12331 GCA_043737515.1 Candidatus Kuenenia sp.
GCGGTGTTAGTGTCACAACCAACATTCTGCAGAAGGACGCCTCTTTTCTCAAATACCAGTTCACTCCGTTCCCATGCGCAATACGCGGATCGCACCCTCCTGCACCGTAAGAATGTATTCTCTCAGACGAACGCTGAGCGTCAGCAAACGCCCGACGGTCAGGTCTGTCCACGCTCGCCAGCGTGGAGATCGATCCATCGCGCGTAAGTCATCGATGTTGCCACCGGTGAATAACGCGAGACAACGCTGAATTCGCTCGACGAGCAGTTCACATCGAACCATTTCTAAAGTGATTTCGTTCTTCAATTTGTTGCGAGATTCGTTCGACGACTGACCTCCAAATCCGGGCCGAAAGTACAGCCGCGGTGGTGAGAAGTCTTCCTGCCATGTGATTTCAGCCACAGCTTGCACTGCCATGCGGAGCGGATACTGGCGGTTCTCTGCGTCGATCTCAGCAATGTGCCGATAGTCGGGCATGTAATCTTTGATGGCATCCAGTGTAAACGGCGCGCGGTCGCCAGGACGGTCGAAGAGGGTGTAGATTCCACCAGTTTCGCGGGCCAGACGAGTGAGTGCGTACGGACTGAATCCGGAGAGCATCGATTTCATATCGGAACCACCATGCCATTGAGGTGACGTGCCCTGAAACGGACCGCGAATGGATTCGTCGTAGTCGAACGGGACAGCACGATGCCAGTACGGCAGATACGGTTTTTCACGAAACGCCGTGTCCGGACCTCGCGTGACGGGAAGATAGTAGACGCGACTGTCTTCCGGATGTAAGAACCTCGTATAGCCTCGCTGAGACCCCAGCACCGCCGACGGACCGATGATGTCCACTCGCACATTGGCTTGTCTGCAAAGCTGTATTGTGTTCTCAAGCCGCAGGATGTCATCGCCAGATTCGTCCGTCCAGATCACCAGCAGCATTTGTCGAGATCGTCCGGCCCATTTGCGATTGAGACACAGATTATTCACGACCCACTCAGTCGCCTGAAACGTGTTCTCAACACCGGATGGATTCGGCGGCAGATTGTAAATGGCCTTCGCGACCGACATTCCCTTGGGTGTCGCGTCCTGCACAACCTTGACATTGTCGCCGAACGCCACAACGTAGTGCGTCATTTTGTGTTTTTTGTCTGCTTCGATCGCGGTCAATGTGTCTTTCAATCCGACTCCCAAAACCTTCAGATCCATCTGCATACTGAGCGACTGATCCAGCAGCCAGACGACGACTGAATCCCCGTCATGTGCAATAGACTTCAACTGACCAGCCAGCCCCGCACTGATCGACTCAGCCGAATCCACTTCCGCCAGACGTGTTTCGCCGCGATGCTGATGAATGGGCATGGACGACATTGAAACATTAACTCTCTGCAGTAATTCGGCATCTGACAGAGAATTCAGACTCGGCAAAGTTGGAGCGATCATGGCGTTCTGCTTAAACGTCCTCACCACAGGTGCCGAAGTTGCAGCTTGATGTGAAAACTGCGAGTGCAGACTCTTCAAGCCATCGAGCAAAGCCGCCTGCGGCACGGAACTCGATGCCTCCATCTGAAACGCCGATTCGAATTTGTTGATATCCGCCGCATCTTCACTTTCTGAGATCGTGGCATCGATCGGAGTCTTCCACGATTCTGTTATAACAGGTAACAGCCAAACCGCTAATACAATGAACACGATGAGATGAAGAACCAACGACGTCAGCAGCGAACCAAACTGTCGTTTCGCTTTGTGAGCGCGATCGAACCAATTCGGTCGCCGCATAGGTTGTCGTTCGTGGCGTGCAGCTTCGGTTTTCATGATTTGTTCCATCTCTCAATTGAAAAGTGGAGAAGGGACCATTCTGCATGGAGTGATAAGTCTCGTTTCCCCGTATTGCGATTCCGCCTCTAATGATGCGAGCAAACGCCGTTGAGGCCCGGTGTCATGGAATATCTGAAATCAACCGAAACTCGCCATCGTTTTCCTCTGCAATCTTCCGCATCACCACCGACCCATCCTCAGATCCCAGCGCGATCGTATGAATCACAGAGCCCTTATTCTCCACGCTGACAACGCTGATCGTTTCAGCGGGAATGTCACCGTCGGACAGAAGAAAGATTACATCCGGCTTCAAACCAAGAGCCAGACTCATCGCCATTTGCGGCTGAGTTCCGCCACTGGGCATCGAACGTTCCAGCCATTGGCCTGTTCTATGCAGATTGCCTTTACTGGCAGGAATGAGCGAGACGACGGGTTCAGGCCAGAAAAGTGGATATGTTTTATCCGAATAGAAGACAATAAAGAACTGTTGTGTTTTTGTCATCTGGCTCAATGCATTGGCAAGTTCCAGGCGAGCCCGCACGAACCGTTGCCCCGTCATGCTGCCAGATGCATCGATCACATAGGCAACGGACTTGACAGAGATTTTCTTCCCAAAGAAGCTCGTCCCACCATCACCAATCCCATCGCCTCCCGGTCCGATGCCCGTTTTTCTGCGGCCAGTCCCCTTGTCTGAGCGACTCGCTGTTGCGGATGCCGCCTTTTCAGACAACTGGCTGTCGAATTGAAGTTCTGGATTGAGATCCGGCAGGTTAGAGCTGGGCGCAGTCGCGACGGAGGCATCCAACGGCTCGAGCTGAACGAATGATTCTGCCAACGGTGTTTCGATCTCCAATAACGCAGCATCGTCGCATAAATCAAATTCAATATCATCGGCCTGTGTCAAAGAAAACCCGGCTTCAATCTGTTGGAGTTCCAGCGGCTGTTGGCGATCAAGCATCACGGTAATCAAC
This sequence comes from Candidatus Kuenenia sp., assembly GCA_043737515.1. Lineage (GTDB taxonomy): Bacteria > Planctomycetota > Planctomycetia > Planctomycetales > Planctomycetaceae > SXXK01. The sequence goes on from JAYTAK010001437.1 coordinate 2,778, forward strand.
AAAAGTGCAGCAACGACGTGAACCACAACGCTGCCAGCGACACTGAATCCGTGTATCTTGCATAATGCAGCAATCGCCAGGACGATGCTTTTCACGCGGTAATGAACGACCGTCGGCGATTCCATGTGGCTCGAAGGTGTGACTTCTTGCGGAACAGAGTTGCCGACATTATCAATCACACGCTGTTCACTCGGAACAACCTGAGCAGCCAGTTGCAAGTTTTGGCCACAGCTTTTGCATTTCAAAGTTGTCTTTCTTGCTGAGTCACGAATATGCCATGCCTTGCCGCAGGAGCAGACTACTTGGCTGGGTGCAGCATCATTCTGGAGCATGTTTAGGTTGGGAATTGGTGTTGTCATTGAACAGGCTCCAATATCGGTCACCCAAAAGAACATTCGCAGGCCGCCATCTCCGTTTCCATGCAGCAGATCGGAGAGACCGGCGGTTGCGATTTGTTTTGGCGAGCGGATGGATGTCAGCCATCCGTGGATGTCAAAACTGGTTTCGATCGTTTAAGGAAATCTACCGTCCCGCTGAGTGGCATCGACTTGGAGGTTTGTGGATCACTTCAACAGCTATCAGTGTTCCAACGACGCGCGAAGCGATTCGAATTCGGCTTTTGGAAAAACACCGTCGAAGACAGTCAGTTCATCGACCAGTCCCCGAAACGTTCGGGCGTTGCCATAGTGTGAGAACGTCCAATCTTTGTCAGTTTCCGCGTGTTGTGATGAGACGACTTCCAGTTGCAAGCCGTTCGGAAGAGAAAGAACTCTGGGCGGTTTGCCGTCGAGTGCGACACCGATCATTCCCTTGTCGAGATCCACAGCACACACAATGTCATGCCATTGGTTCAATGGCAGAGGGCAGTCGGTCAGTTCACCGACGCGACTGTTATTCAGTCCAACCACAAGGTTGCCAGCGGTTGATCGGCTTAGCTCAAACCAGCGATAAGCAGTGCCGCCATTCAGGATCGTGTTGTTTTCTCTGTCCGCTGACTGAGGCTTGAAACGCATCGCAACAGTAAATGCCTTATAGTTCATGCCGGGTGTAGAAACGACAGCACGTTGCCTATTGGTTTGCCCTCCGCTATGCTCATAGATCCCGGTGGACTTAAAAGCACCACCGTCAAACTGGGCATTTGTAAAGTCACATTCTGCACCGTTGTCAGCGAGATCGATCACGCAATTGTCGTTGAATGTGATATGAGCAAGCACCTGCGGAACCTTGGGTTCTGCGGGTTCGCTTACTTCAATCCGAAAGAGCACATCGTGCTTCCAGAATCCTTGCTTCAACAGGTAAACGTGCCCCGATTGTAGAGGAACCGATGTCGGATCTTGCTGAATCGCATCGGCAGGCGGCTTCAAATGGTCCGCCAGTGTTCCCTGTCCGAGGTCCGCCAGTGTGCATGGGCTGTATGCGGATCTGAAATTGACGTTGCGTCGCACCTGAGTGAATTCCAGATCCCAGCCGTATTGCCCGTCGTCTGCCTTCCAGCGTTTCCCGGGATTAAACTTGTCGCGCTTCATCAATGTCGGATCAAACCCTTGTGCTGCGTCCTTCGATACAATGAATTCCATGGAAACCTTTCGAGGCCGCTCCAGTTCGACCGGCTTCAGTACAAGATCCTGCTCCGGATTTACGGCGACGTATCCCTGTGACGCGGTAACAAATCCGGCGAGACTGTAGGTCAACCAGTAATCTCCTTCCGTCAGGCCTTCCGCCACCAGTTTTCCGGCAGCGTCAATCGTCGCTTTGATGGGGGGCCGCATCTTGCGAACTCCTTCAGTTCCATTGCTGGGCGTATTGATTGCACCTGAGCTGATGGAGAGTGTGACATTGGCCGTTTCTGGCGAACCGCCGCCTTCAAGGCTGACTTGTCCAGTCGCTCGCCGGAATTCCGACGGCGGGACTGGTTCCAGTACCAGTGTACCGACGTCGATGATGCCATTCTCATCAGGCGTCGCATCTGCAGGCACAACCAAATTGGAAGGGCGATAGCCGACCTGGCGGAATCCGACGGGCCGCTGGAGGTCACCCAGCGTGTCGGCAAAGAAACCCTCCTCTTCAATGGTCATTTGGGAACGAACGGTGGCTGGATCATCGCCCTTTGCCACCTGTACGCGCCCCACAATCAGATGCCCTTTGTTGCGACTCTGGATTTCCTTTCGGCATCGATCAATCTTTGCAAGCAATGCGTCACTGACAGACTTTCCCTTCGCTGCTGATTTAAGAGTCTTCCCGGCATCAATCACTTTTCCCGGCAGTACCTCCTGATTCGCTTTGACGACGCTCGCAGGGATCGGAACACCCAGAGCTTTCGCAATCGCTTCTTCACATTGCGACGACGATGGATGCCCTTTCCACAACAGTTTCCCGTCGCCGCCGATCAGAAACGCAGCCGGAATTCCGCTAACCCCGTATGCTTCAGACGAGTTGCTTCCGAGGCCAACGGTATATTGAATCGGCTCTGATCTGCCAGCCTTAAACGTCTCAACGGTTTCCCGGTCTTCTGCCGTCAGACTGAGAATCCGGAATCCCTTCTCGCCGTACTTCGCCTGCAGCTCATTCAAATGCGGGATCCCCGCGACACACGGCCCACACCAGGTCGCCCAGAATTCAACGAGGACCGTTTTGCCGTTCAGTGACGCCAGCGACTCAGGCGAGTTTGTGTTGAGCCAGTCTTCGGCCTGGATCTCAGGCGGCTGTTCGCCAATGAGAACCGACTTCGTAATTGAAGGCGCTGACGGTTCTGTTGATGGAGAGTTTCTGCCTTCTGGAACCTTCGTGAGATCCAGTGTTGCCCGCATCGACGGCAGATCGATGGCGAATGATGGAGTTGCCGTGGTTAAAGTCGGTGATTCAGTAGTTGCAGAGTAAGCTGCGAGAATCGTGGCGTTGCCATCAATGCTGAGTTCGCTCAGAGGCAGGACATAGCTGTCGACCCGAACTTTCCTGGCACCTTCCGCAGCAACGTATTGAATACTGCCGATTCCTGACGAATCTTCCTTCAGGAATGTCGTAGCGTTTCCAATCAGGTGAATCTGATAGTGAAGACCTTTGCGAGATGGCCACGGGTTCAGTGAATACCTTCGATCGACATCGGAGTAACCTGTCCATCACCGTTAAGATCGAGATGCAGGTTGGAACGATCCCCGATGACACGTCCATCCGAAGTTTTTGCAAGTACATCATCGCCATCGTTCCAGACGACGGCCTGAATAAACAGGTTTTTGTCGTCACAAGCCGCTGACAGGCGCAGGTCATCATTTGCAAACAAAACTGACGCTTCAGGCTGGGGAAATCCAAACACACCATTGTTGCGTATCCCGTCGAGTGCAGACTCGGGGGCAGAACCTGCAGCGGCGACAGTTGCAGGGTTCGGAGTCGTGTTGCTGTCGGATGAGACAGTTGCTTTCGATTCCGAATGTCTGTCGGAGCTGCGTGGTCCGGCGTCCACAGTGGCAGATAGATTGGATTCGCGATCTGTGCTTTCGGCGAAAGGTGGTGATGACTCCGCAGCAAAAGCCGCCAGTTCCTGGTCTTTCCCTTTCTTCCAGACGACAGCGATCACGATGAAAATCAGGAGGATCAGCGTGGAAATGGCTGCAGTGAAAGCGGCCATCACCTTGTGAACAGTCAGGAATCTGGAGAATCGCTGGATCGCAGTCAGTTGGCGAGCTTTCACAGGTCGCCGTTCCAGCCAGTTCTGGAGGTCAGAGGCAAATTCCCGACAGGTGGCATAGCGTTTTTCCGGATCGCACTGAAGTGCCCGGTCGCACACCGCAGCCAGATCCTGCGGCAGATCGCTCCGCAGCGTGCGAACAGGTGGCACATTGCCTTTGGCCACATCAGCAATCACGAGGTGCGGTGGTCCCTGAAACGGAGTGGAGCCCGTCAGTAACTGAAACAGGACTACGGCCAGACTATACTGATCGCTGGCCGGGCCGACTGCTGACACTTCACCACGAGCTTGTTCCGGCGACATATATGCCGGGGTTCCGAGAACGGCACCATCGGTCGTGACTTTTGAGTCATCATCGACTCGCTTTGCCAACCCGAAATCCATTAGATGCGGCTGCCCGCGTTTGTCAATCATGATGTTGTGTGGCTTGACGTCGCGATGCACAACGTCGTTTTCGTGGGCATATGCCAGAGCGTCAGCAAGTCTCTGAATGATCAGTACTGCCTGTAGCGGCGACTGTGGTTGACGTTTCATCAGTTTCGACAGCAGCTCACCATCCACGAATTCAGAAGCAATGTAGTATTTGCCCTCAGCCTGACCGCTGACAAACGTCGGAACAATATTCGGATGCTTCAAGCGAGCGGCCGCTTTTGCTTCAGTCAGGAACCGCTGGACTCGTGTTTTGTGACCTGAGCCAAACGTCAGCACCTTCAGAGCGACGTCGCGTTCTAGTTCCGGGTCGAACGCAAGATAGACTTTCCCAAACCCGCCCTGACCGAGTAGCCGCTTCAGTTCGAAGCGTCCAAGGCTGCGAAGCCCCGACTGGCCGGACATGGAGACAGTTCCTGATGCTTTGGTGCCATCAAGAGTCTCTTTACTGTTCCTTTCCACCGAGTCACCAACGCTGTCAAGCGACAGCGCGCACGCTAATTGCTCGATACTGGCTTCAGATGTTGACCGGAATTTCAACGCCTCAAATTTGGCGCGACACTTGGGACACTGCACTGACTGTCCCGCGAGGCGCGTCTCAAGTGAGAGCGTTTGATGGCATGAAGGGCATTCGACCTGGATTGTGGCATTCATTTGAGTCATTCCATTCGTCAATATCGTTGTTGTTCTCTTACTGCGTCCAGACAATTGTTGTTTTCGGCATCTGCGATTTGAGCCGATCATGGCCAGTTTTTGTGATCGATGTACCGTCGATCCAGAGTGCCGTGAGTTGTTTGAGCTTCAACAAATCATCAATACACTCATCGTCGATCGTCTTTGAGTCACGAATCGATAGTTCTTTCAACTGGGCGAGACTGCTCACGGATTTGATACAGGCGATTGTCAATTGCGATTTACTTCCCATGTGACCGATGTGGAGGCTCTCCAGTTCCGGCAGAGAACTGGCGATGATTTCGACGCAGGCATCTGTGAGGCCGGTGTAGTTCAGTTGCAGCCGCCGCAGCGTTGGAATCTTGCAGATTCCACTCACTTGCCGCTCATCAAGTTGTTGATAATCCAAAATCAGATATCGCAGAGACTTGTTGGCTGAGAGGCCGGTCAACAACGGAACGGTCTTACCGTCTCGGCCCGTGATCGTGAGTTTCCTGAGCGATGGCATCGCCGCGAGTCTGCCAACAGTCTCCGCCGATAGACCCGGCAAATCCGATCCAGCGAGAGTCAGGTGAACGGGACACTTGAGATTTGTGACAAGCGGAATATCTTCGCCTGCAATCCCAATCGACCTGCGACTTCCCGAAAGCCCAAGGGCAAGTTCGCCATCGATACTGTCGTTGACTGACAAACTCCATGATTTCGCAGCCTCTTCCAGAAGTTCCAATTCGACATTGAGTGTCGAGGATGCCAACTTCAAACTGTCTGCCGATTTGATTCGGGGCGGCGGCAACTGCATTCCTGTCCCAGTGACTGGACTCAATGAAATTTTGCTGACCTCGTATCTGCTAAAGCCGCCAATAAACAGAGCATGCTCGAATGGCATGATCCAGTAGCCGTTTCGACTTAGTTGTTTCGGCTGGCCTGTCCAGTCAATTAGTCGAGAACTATCTACATCAATAGTGACGCCGTTTCTCCGAACACGGCAAACAACTGTCGCAGGATTATTCCGTTGCATGATGTTCGAACAGCGAACTTTGCTGGTATTGCGTCCTGGCCCAGGCCCACCGCCCACGCCAAGTTCATCAACCTGTTCCAACGCTGCCCAGCCTGCATAATTTAATAGGACATGAAACGGATTACCTTCTGAAATCAGCCCGATGGTTATACCGTCGGTTGCCTGATCGCTGAGGTCATCCAGCGGCTTCACGACAACAGTAAGGTCATACTCGCCGTCCGGAACAAAAGGGATTTGAAGTCGCTCGGCATTGACTTTCGGAGACTGAATTCCGTTTGCTGTGCGTGTCCAGTTGCCGACGACGGCGCATTCCGCCGGATCGATCAGGCTCAGCAGGTCGATCTCTGTCGAACTTACGCCTAATGGTGTGCTATCCTTCACCGTATCGACTGCTTTTGAGCCAAGCAACCCGGTCGTTGCAACTGCCGGTGATTCCGCTTCCTTTGGCACCAGTTGCATCTGCCAAATACTGTTGCTGGTATCGTGATGAAGCAGCATCAGTTTTGCAGCAGGGGAGTAGGTGACGTCGTAAAAATCGCTTGGCAACGCCGTCACAATGCTTGGAACTTGCCAGGGTGCCTCTGGCGTGCTTCGGTGACACAGGATGAACGACAATGCTTTGCCGGAACTTCCACTTTGAACTGAGAACACCGCTGACAGTGACTCGGGCGAATAGAAAAGGATGTTTTGCAGGTTCACGTCTTTCAGCACAGGACTTGCCTCGCGAACCTTGACGCCGTCGCCAAAGGGTTGAGCAACATCTTGTCTCCTGTGCTGCCAGAGTTCGCCGCCAGCGCGAGAAGCCGGGCCGTTTGACCAGACAATGAACTCAAGCCCGTCGGGCGAAATCGCTGGTTGCTGTTCTATCCCGGTTGTGTTGACCGATTCGGGCAGCTTTACAGCATCTTTCCATTTGAGTGCTGCGGCATCCCATTCGGAAATCCAGATGTTTCCATCCCGACCACCTGGGCGATGGGAGTGAAAGTAGAGGGCGTCGCCATTCGGAGACAGCGCTGGACTCCAGTCCGCTACAACGCTGTTAATCGCATGGCCGGGATTCGTCAGTTCGGGCCATGCGTCGGAGAGGTTGTTTCTGCGAGTCACCCAAATGTCTGAAGTGCCTGCTCCACCGGGCCTCAATGAAGCAACGGCGACGGTCAAACCATCCATTGAGATTGCTGGCGTGCCGGTGTAATGACCTTTGCCTCCAACCCAAACTGCAGGCTCTGGCGATCCCCATTCCCAGCCACTTGATTCGCCGAGCAATGCTGCGATTCCCGCATCGATCTCGGAGACCGCTGAAACAGGAAGCGCCGGGCTTATTGCAGGAACTTCCTGCTGAACGGCGTCCGCATTGGAGTTTGTGGCTGTCGTCGTCTCATTGGGTTCCGCAGTTTCAGGTGCCATGGCAGTTGAGGCATCGGTCGTATCCAGTACGGCAGACTTCTCAGGCTCCGGATCAGTCGCAGTTTCCACATTGGATTGAATCTTCAACGCGGTCTGCGGAGCGGCAAGGTTGCTTTCTGGTCCCCCAAATAGTTGCCAGACGCAGACTCCCAGCACAGCAAACAAACACAAAGTCACACTCGTCATCGAAGCAATCAGCCGGTGCTGGCCAACGAATCGAATGGCTTGTTGAACTGAATTGAGAGGACGAGCTGCCACAGGCATTCCATTCAGCCACGCAGCTATATCATCCGCAAACTCCTTGCAGGATGCATACCGGTCACCGGGCAGCTTCTGCATGCTCTTTTCGCAGACTGCCGCTACATCTGCGGAAACGTCTGGACGGATAGAATGAATCGGCGGAACATCACCATTGGCAACTTGCGTGACCACGAGATGCGGAAGTCCGTCAAACGGAGTCTGCCCTGTCAACAATTGATACAGGACGACACCAAGGCTGTATTGATCACTGGCCGGACCGACTTTGCCAAAATCGCCGCGTGCCTGTTCCGGCGACATGTAGGCTGGCGTGCCCAGCATTGCACCGTCGGTCGTGAGATTCGACTCCTCGTCGGTCCGTCGAGCAAGTCCGAAATCCATCAAATGCGGCTCGCCCGCAGCATCGACGATGATGTTCTGGGGCTTGATATCACGGTGTACTACGTTGTTTTCGTGTGCATATGCCAGCGCCGTTGCCAGCTTCCGGACGCAATCAACAGCACCGCGTTCGTCGAGCGAGCTTCGAGTTGCCTCGTCGGAAAGCAGCGTCCCTTCAATAAACTCGGAAGCAATGTAGTAGCGATTGTCTTCCTTCCCGCTTTCGAATGTGGGGACAATATAGGGATGCCTAAGCCTCGCTGCAGCTTTTGCTTCGGTCAGAAATCGCTGAACTCGAACCTGATTGTTGACGACCTGAGTCAGCACCTTAATGGCAACGTCGCGTTCAAGTTGTGGATCAAATGCCAGGTAAACACGGCCAAAGCCACCTTGACCAAGGACTTTCTTCAATTCGTACCGTCCCAATGTCCGCAGCGGTTTCTCGGTGCGATCTTCAGTACTTGGTTTTGAATCGTCTTCCTTTGTCTCCAATCTTGCATTGACGACCGTATCCACCGAAACAGCGCCGGGACTGGAGTCGAGCGATTGCTGCGATGACGGGTGGACCTCTGTCGGTTCAAAAACGTGTTGACATTTTGGGCACTTCACCCGGCGAGCCAGGTGCCTATCCTCAAGCCGCATCGATTGTCCGCACGACGGGCATTTGTGTTTGAACAGCGTCGTCATTCTTCTGTCTCTCCGTTCTTCCGTCGCGTAAATGGCAAGAGTGCGTGCAGCATCTGCTCCGCTGTACCAAATCGATTTTGAGGCTCTCTCTGCAAAGTCTTCTCAATCAATTGCAGCAACCCAGCCGGAATGTGTTCAATGTGGTCTGACAGCGGCCTGGGCTTTCGGTTCAGAATCATTGAAATCTGCGTAGAGACCTTGCTTGATTCATGTGGGAAGTGGCCTGACAGCATGTGATAAAGGCAGACACCAGCGGCATAAATATCGCAAGCTGGCTTTGCATTTCGGCAGTCAATGATTTGCTCCGGCGGCATATATGCAATTGTGCCGCAGATTTCACTACTTGTGCTAAAGCCGCTGAATCCTGCATTCATAAAGTTCTTCGCGAGTCCAAAGTCTGCAAGCTTGACGCTCAGTTTTCGTCCGGACTGAAACACGAGAAGGTTTGATGGTTTAAGATCCCGATGCACGATCTTTTGGCCGTGTGCATAATGCAGTCCTTCCAGCGCGCGGACCATGATGCCTGAAGCAATTCGAATTCGTTCCTCGATCGGCGCTCTCTTCAGAATGCTCTGCAGTGGGACCTGTTGAATATGCTCCATCACAAGAAACGGCACATCTCCGGAAAGTCCAAACTCGATCGATTCAACCACTCGCTTATGTCGAAGCTGCATGATCACCGACGCTTCACGGACAAACCTCTGAATGTTGCGACGGTCAGAAGTGATGGCAGGATGCAAAACCTTAACCGCACAAAGTTTCCCACTTGATAGTTGCTGAGCCCGATAGACCGCTCCCATGCTGCCGTGACCAAGCTCATTTTTAATTGTGTAGCCCGGGATCGTTGGCATTTCGTGTGAGGAGTCTTGATTGTCGAATTGTTCGGATCGAGAGTTACCCTCCGTGAGTGTTGGAGTCACTCCGGCGTAAGCGCACTGTAAACCGCAGGTACCGGATTAGCGGCCCTGGGTTCGGCGTTTGAGGATCTTTTGTTGGCGGGATTGTTTTCTTTCTTCCTGCCGG
>JAYTAK010001438.1:0-2314 GCA_043737515.1 Candidatus Kuenenia sp.
GGTGTGACCATCGGTGCGGATGCGATCATTGAGCCATTGAGCTATGTGCCGGCGTTCACGCAGATCCCCGCTGGAGAAGTCTGGGGTGGCAACCCGGCGGTTTTTCGTCGCAGTCGTTTTGAGTCCGCTTCACCGGTTGCCGAACAGCATCTGCGGACGAAGTCCACGGCCACGCGGTCGATTCTCGAACGAAGCGTCTGCAGTGCTGTCGCCTCAGCGCTCAGGCTGCCTGTCAACGAAGTCTCGGCGACATTTTCCTGTGAAGACTGTCGCGAATGGGATTCACTTGGCCAGATGGCGGTGGCCTCGACTTTGTACAGCCTGACCGGGACCGAGATTCCCATGGCGCAGTGCTTTGGGCTCAGGTCGATTCCACAGATTGTCGAGTTTCTGGCGTCGAAACAGGTGAGGCAGTCGTCTGAGACACGCGAAGTCATCCCCGCCAATCCGGAACTGCTGCCACTGCTGAACCATCAACATACGACGAGGCTGCTTGCAGAGCGCGAACCCGCGAACTCATCGCCGGGTCGTTTTCCACCGGTCAAGGTCGTCGTTTCCGCGACATTTTCTGCAGAGCCACTGGTTTCCAGTATCACGCTGTGGGGCAATGCCTTTGGGATTCCCATCGAACTTGAATCTGCGGGCTTCGATCAGGTCCCCCAGGCACTCTTGTCTCCGGAAAGTCTGTTTCGGCGAAATGCCGGTGGCATCAACATCGTCCTGACTCGCCCTGAAGATCTGCTGGATGGTGATGACGATCGGAGCGAACAACTGTTGCAGGCGATTGCGCAGTTTGCGAGTGAGTTTCCGAATCTCCTGGTCGTTGCGAATCTGCCACCCGCCGTCTCGGCAGACTTCCGGCCTCGGCGCGAACAGGCTGTTCGACTCCGGAACCGATGGGACCATGCGCTATCAGAAATCAGCGGAATTCAGGTCCTTGATTTTGCCGGCATTATCGAGCGGATCGGAACCACGGGGTCCGCCAACGCAGACGGCGATCGGATCGCGCGAGTTCCATATTCAGCAGAAGTGTACGCCGAATTGGGGATTGCCGTTGCTCGTCATGTTCGCTATCGCCGCATTCCGCCGGCCAAAGTTTTGGCGCTCGACGCGGACGGAGTCTTATGGGGTAACGTCCTTGGCGAAGACGGCATCGACGGCATCAGCCTCGGGGCGGACGACACTGCCTGTCCGTTCCAGGCTTTTCAGCAATCGGTGCTGAAGGTCAGAAACCGCGGGGTGCTGCTGGTAATGGTCAGCCGCAATGAACTGGCAGACGTCCAGCAGGTTTTTGAATCGCATCCCGGAATGGTTCTGAGGTCAGATGACATTGCCGCGTGGCGCGTCAACTGGCAGCCAAAATCACAGAACCTGAAGGAGATCGCCGCCGAACTGAACGTGGGACTCAATTCATTTGTGTTTGTCGATGACGATCCCGCCAATCAGTTGGAAGTCCATTCGCACGCACCTGAAGTCACCGTGCTCCCCTTACCGAAAGATCCCGCCGACTTTGGGCCGATGCTGGAACGGCTGTGGTGCTTCGATGCGGCTGCGACGACGGATGCAGATACGCAGCGAACTCAGATGATGCATCATGAGCATGCTCGGAAAAAGCATCTGCAGGAATCAATGAACCTCGAATCGTATCTGGCGTCACTGGAACTTCAGGTTGTAATGCGTCCGGCGACTGCTGAAGACATGCCGCGTGTCGCGCAGTTGACTCAGAAGACAAACCAGTTCAATTTGTCACTGAAGCGCCGCAGCGAGTCGGAAGTGTGCAGTCTGTCTGCGAATCACTTGATCTTTGTTGTTGAAGTGACAGACCGATTTGGTGACTACGGGCTCGTGGGCGTTTGTATTCTTACGTGTCCGCCGGATCGGGCTGAGACTGTCGAAATCGACACCCTGCTGATCAGTTGCCGCGCCCTTGGACGAGGTGTGGAGGAATCCGTGCTGTTTGGCATCGTGGAACACATGCGTGAGTGTGGATGTCGTCATCTGGAGGCGGAATTCGTCTCCGGACCTCGCAATCACCCGATCGTAGATTTTCTGAAGCGCAGCGACTTCAGTCAGACTCAGCCCGATCGGTTCGAGATGTCAGTGGAGAATTCCTGTTTACTCCCCCGTCACATTTCATGGACGGGACCAGGGCACTCCAATGCCGTATGCAATTGATGGTTGTTTTCGATTTCTATGGAACTGAACGAACAAATCGAAGCAGGTCCAGCTATGTCGATACGTTACCCATGTGAGTTGTACGGTTCGATCGATGACGTGAATGCGGACGAATGGCGTGACGTCTGTCGCAACTCGG
>JAYTAK010001439.1:0-2314 GCA_043737515.1 Candidatus Kuenenia sp.
AGTCCGTGTGGAATTCCATTCAACCGTTCGACACTCATCAGTCTGGCAATGGTACGACGAGCGTCATCGATCGGAATTGCAAAGCCAATTCGCTGGGCACCGGATCGAATGGCGACATTGATTCCAATGACTTCACCATTCAGGTTGATCAAGGGGCCGCCGCTGTTGCCCGGGTTGATGCTGGCATCGGTCTGAATCAGATTTTCGTAAGATTGAGTTTCATCGACTTCCACATCACGATGAAGCTGACTCACGATACCGGAGGTCACTGTATGTTCGTATCCGAACGCATTCCCGACGGCATAGACTGTTTCGGCCAGCATCAGGTCTGACGATGTGCCCATATTCATCACGGACAACTGCTCAGTGGCACTGATCCGGATAATCGCCAGATCGTGTTTGCGGTCATAAGAAACCGGACGCCCTTCGTAGCTCGACCCGCCTTCCAGCGTCACCGTAATCACGTCCACATCCTGAATGACATGGTAATTTGTGACAATATAGCCGCGTTCATCAATCACGATCCCGGTCCCCATTCCGGTGACCTTTCGCGATTTCGATGAGAAGAATTTCGAATCTTTTTCTTCCGCCGACATTCGCTCCGTATGGATGTTAACGACAGACTTTCGCGACTGCTGAACCGCCCGAACCAGCGGCGTATCTCGTGCATCGCCTGCTTTCAGGCTGCTGAGATGCGCCATGCTGGTCCAGAGAGCGGCCGCCAGCATGAAGCTTCGGATCACCAATTTAGACATTCAGAACCTGCACGATCTTGCGAAACAGAAGATGCTGTTGGTCCGCCTCTTCCCGAAAGCCGTTTTCCGGGATTCTCATTCGTGCATCGACTTCGCAGGTTTTGGTGCTTGAACTCACCGAGAGGACAACGCAAACTTTACCTCTGTTCAAGCAGCGTGAATTTGGGCAAACTCTACCTTTGAGAAAATCCTGGTTGCTGAAGGATCGCGAATTCTTCCAACTTGCTTCATCTCACCGTCGTGCCAGCCTGGAACACTGTTTCGCGAGCAAATTCAGCAACCACCCTACTTTAATCACCCGGCATCGTGCTGATTTTCCTGCGTGGCGTTCGACGAACGCCAGACTATGGCGCTTAAAAACATGGATTTCAAACCTCGGCCTCAGTCCTCGGAACCAGAAAATGAACAAAGAAACACCCACGACAAGATCTCTTCGTGAGAGCCGCGAACTGATCCGAGCACAGAAATATGCCGAAGCCTGCCAGCAGTTGCAAAAACTGCTGGAAGTCGATCCGAAAGAAGAAGACGCTCTTGAACTGCTGGGTATGGCAAGTTTCTTCCAGCAGAAACTGGAACCAGCCCGCGAATGTTTTGAGCGGCTGACGCAGTTGAATCCATCCCATACCAAGGCGTGGGTTAATCTTGGCGCGATTCTCAACCGCATGGGAGAATACAAAAAAGCCACAGACGTTTTGCGTCGAGCTCTGCAGCGTGACAGAAAATGCGCCGAAGCCTATTACAACATGGGCATCGCGCATCGCGCCATGCAGATGAATACCATGGCGATTTCTGCCTACAAAGAAGCCGTCAAACTGACTCCAGGGATGGTTGATGCGCACATCAACCTTGGAAATATCTATATGGAAATGAAAAACGTGGGTCTGGCAATGCAATGCTTTCAGGCTGCACTGCGACACGAGCCAGAATCGCTGAAGGCAAAGAAATGTCTGGAAACGGCTCAATCCAAACAGAAGATCTCAAGAAAAGAGGCGTCGCCCTTCGGTCGTCTGGTAGATGTCGCGGATCTGGATCGACAGCAACACATGACGAATTCGCGGGTACTCGACTCCGCAGCCAGGCTTGCCGAGCGCGAAACAATTCAGAAACATTCCAAGGTTGCGAGGACGAGTGCCAGAGAAATGATCGCAGTGCTGGAAACTGCCCTACCCCAGCAACTCCATCGCCTCAAAATCGCAATTCTCCATGTGGAAGAACATCTCGACGCCACGGAACTGCTGCAGAAACTGGACGTCAGCGTCAATGAACTGAGTCTTCAGCACGACATGCTGTTGTCGACCAGTGATCAGATCCAGAGCTGCATGCAGGATTCCTGACCCTACCGGATTCTATACTCCGCGCGGCTAGGACTGAGGGACGTATTGTTGAGTGAGCCGCAAGGCGCTAGCTGCGGGGTGCGCATTCGGTCAGCACCGGCGGCTAGCGCCTTGCCGCTCACAAAACCTCAAATCTGACCGCGCGGAGTATATCTATGAGGCCCGGCGCTGCAGCACCAGCAGTCGAAACTGCATGTGCGCGGGCTTCGGGCAAGGCTGACCTGA